>JAVEYP010000054.1:0-8209 GCA_034003445.1 Desulfobulbus sp. | reverse complement strand
CTCGGCCGCCTGGAGCGTGGTAAAGGCCTTAGGACCGCAGTAGCCGGTCATGAGCACCGTCGCACCACGCTGGCTGACTAGGGATGCCGCCTGGATGCCCGCCCCTTTGAAGGCGTTCACATTGTCACTGTTGTCCACCGCCTCGAAGGCCAGTGTCTCAGTATCAACGATGAGAATGTACGGCGCCCGGCCGAAGCGGGGATCGACCTCGCTGTCCAGCTGGGTGCCCTTGGCGGTAATTGCTATTTTCATTGTCTCCTCCTCAATCCGAAGATTATTGGCCGCCACCACCACCGCAGACCTCACTGTCGGTGATGCGAGACAACTTGCCCGCAAGAAAATCCTCAACCACCGGGCGAATCTCTGGCCGTTCGGAATCGTGATAGACCTCGATGCCTACCTGACGAAATCCCATAAGTGGCCGCATGCCGATGCCGCCAACCACCAGGGCATTCACCCCGGCCTGGGCAAGCAGATTCACCGGCACCATACAACCGCCTTGCACGTGCTCCTGGTTGGGCAGGATAGTCACTTCCTTAATCTGCCCGTCTTCGACATCAATACAGGTGAACACATCGCAGTGACCAAAATGCCCTGCGCGCTTGCCGTCTAGACCACCGCTCCCCTCAGAAGGGATCGCTACTCGTATCATAATTATTTCTCCGTCGTCATTGAATGGTTGCTTTAAAATCCACGATCCCCAGCGGGTTCATGGCAGGTGAACTGATAATTTTAGCCCAAATTTCCCGGACCACCTGGTGGGTGGCTGTTTCCTCACCATATTCAAACAGGGTCTGGCCCTGCACCATGGAATGGGTGAACACCGGATCAAAGGGCACCCGGCCGAGAAGCACGATATTGCGTCGCGTGGCCAACTCCTCGATGGCCTCGGTCATGTCGAGGTTGAGGTCGAACTTATTGATAATGACCATGCCCGGTATGCGAAAATGCGCAGCGAGATCCACGACCCGCTCCATGTCGTGTATACCTGAAACTGTAGGTTCCACGACGATGACCAGCGCCGTGGCCCCGCCAATGGCGGCGATCACTGGACAGCCGATACCTGGAGGGCCATCGGTGAGGATCAGGTCGAGACCGCGTTCCTCGCCCAGTTTTTTTGTTTCCGTGCGGATCAGGCTGACCAGCTTGCCCGAGTTTTCCTCAGCGATACCCAGCCGGGCATGGACCATAGGTCCGAAACGAGTGTCGGAAATGTACCACTCGCCGCAGAGCTGCGCCGGAAAATCAATGGCTCCCTCCGGACAGAAATCCACGCAGACTCCACAACCTTCGCACTGGATGGGGTCGACCTCATACCGGTCGCTGATGGCGTCGAACCGACACAAGGTACGACAGGTACCGCATTCAGTGCAAAGGTCGGGATTGATGATGGCGAGTCCGCCACCCATAAAGTCCGTCCGCTGCCTGACCTCCGGCTGCATGAGCAGGTGCAGGTCAGCCGCGTCCACATCGGCATCACAGAGGATGCTCTTTTTAGCAAGTGCGGCAAAAGCCGCAGCAAGGCTGGTTTTGCCAGTGCCGCCCTTTCCGCTAACAATGACTATTTCCCGTATCATTTGGCCGCGCTCCGCTCAATAATGGCTTCAATATCCTTAAAAAGCCCAACAAATTTCGCTCTCCACTCCGGCAATGCCTCGACAATGGTCTGACCACGAGAATACGCTTCAGCAATCCGTCGGTCAAAAGGAATGGTCAACAAAATCGGCAGGTTTTCCTCTTGGGCATACGTGAACACCTTGTCATCACCAATGTCCGCCCGGTTGACCACAAGTCCGCAGGGGATGCCCAACAATTTGACCGCCTCCACCGCCAGCTTGAGGTCATGCAGGCCGAATGGTGTCGGCTCGGTGACCATAAGGATGAAGTCCGCCCCGTTCATGGCCGCGATCACCGGGCAGGAAGTGCCGGGCGGGGCGTCAATGAGGGTGATCCGCTGCGGGTCACGGGCCGCACGTACACGCTTGATGAGCGGCGGCGACATGGCCTCGCCAACGCGCAGCTGACCATTGATGAAACGGATACCGTTGCGGTGGCCATAGTTGACAACGCCGAGTTCGCGCCCGGTTTCGCTGATCGCATCCTCAGGACAGACCAGCATACAACCGCCGCAACTATGACAAAGTTCCGGAAAGACCAGCACTTTTTTACCAACCACAGCGATGGCATTGAAACGGCAAATATCCGAGCATTTCCCGCAGAAAGTGCATTTCGCCTGGTCCACCAAGGGAATGGGCGTGTCCACCCGCTCACTGCGTTCGATCTCCGGTTTAAGGAAGAGGTGGGCGTTGGGTGCCTCGACATCACAGTCAAGCAGTTCCACCCGGTCGCCCAGCACCAGAGCCAGGTTGGTGGCGACCGTGGTCTTGCCGGTGCCGCCCTTGCCGCTGGCGATGCTGATAATCATTATTGTGCCTCCTGTGACCCGGCCGGTATGAACCCGGAAATTTTTGCCAGCACCGCCAGCAATGCCTCACCATCCGAGCCCTGCGGATACGGCGGCAACTGCATGAGGACACCCAGCCCCTCAGTGGCCTCGTGGAACTCTGCCTTGGAGAGCGAGCCAACGATCGCCGTGTTCACCAGGGGGTTAACGAGGACGAGCTGCTTGACGAAGTCGATACCGCTCATATCGTCGAGCTGTTCGTCGACGATCACCAAGTCCACGGTCTTTTCCTTGAGGTGAGCCAAGCCGGCGACGCCGGTGGCAGCGGGAACCAGTTCCACGCCCTGCTCACGCCGCAGTCGATCAACGAGCAGGGAAAAACGGGAAAAATCTTTGGCAACAAAAGCAATAATCAAGGTTTCTGCTCCACAAAAAGACGACCGCCCGCATTGGGCGGTCGTCGTGTTGTCCGTTCGGGTGATAGCCGCTGGCTTGCGCTCAGCGATTGCCGCCCCCTCCCTGACCCTGGCCGCCACCGCCGCCCTGACCGCGACCACTACCGCCGCCCTGACCGCGACCTCCGCCGCCGCCCTGGCCACGACCTCCGCCGCCCTGACCACGTCCTTGGCCTTTTCCCTTGCCAGTGCCCGATCCAAGGGGCTGCCCGGCCTGGTTGTTTTGATCAGTGTCATTCGTGCGGCAACCGCCCCGGCCTAAGCCCTGCGGGCCATTTCCTGTTGGTCCTGTTCCATCTTTGTTCGGCATTATGTCCTCCGTATGATTATAGTATGGTTCTCAAATAGTTATTGTTCATCAGCACGGCTCGTGGTGTTCGGTCCTTGGCCACCTGCTGAGACCGACTGGTCCCTAGCAAGGTCCGCTGTATCGCTGCCTAGCGACTGTTTCTTGCCGCCAAAGCGCCCTGCCGGTCGTCGGCATGCGCCGCCAATCTCCTGGCCGCGGCGGATACGGCCGTGACAGCAGAAGGTGCCGCTGCAGCCCGGCATACACAACTCACCGCCAAAGGTCCTCCCGAGCACAAAGGCCTCGAGCACTCGCTGCACATCGCCGGTAATAAAGGAAATGAGTTCAAAACCAGCGGCTTCGAGAATCGCGGCCGGTTCCTCAGAAACGGCGCCGCAGATAATAATCATCACCTTCCGGGCGCGCAGCATGCGCATCAGTTCCCCTGGATGACCGGGATCAAAAGCCAATCGGCTGGTAGTGACCAAGGCGCCGTGGGCAATCTCGGCGATGAGCAGGGTCCGGGCTGAATCAAAAACCGGCGAAACCCGCTGGCCCCAGACGGTCACCGCAATGTTGACCGGCGCACCTTTTCTCTTCATATCCTTTAGAAAGCAAAACCTATGCCGTTTTCAAAAAAATAATCTCAAAACTCGCTCTTCACCGTGGAAAGATTATATTTTTAGGAAAAGCCAACAGTCCAGCGCAGTGATGCGCCTCGGAGTATAGTCGCATTTAAGCGTCGGAATGCGACTGTGTGCCCTCCTGCAGAAGGGCACAAATGCGACTGTTCAGGAGCTAGGGCGCGGACTGCGGCCATCAATGGGAGGCAGATCAAGGTTGAGCTTCTTCAGTTTGCGAAACAGGGTGGACTTGTGCATGCCCAGTTCGCGGGCTGCGGCTTGGCGATTGTAATTGTTGCGTTCCAGGGCAGCGAGGATCACGGCCTCTTCGGTGGCCGCGTGGACGGCCCGCATGGGCAGCGGTGCTGCAACCGCTACAGGCCCGGCTGCTGGGGTCGGCTTGTGCAAAGCGGGGGGCAGGTGGTGGAGGCCGATCCGGTCGCCGTCGCAGAGGATGAAACCGTGTTCGATGATGTTTTCCAACTCACGGATATTGCCCGGAAAGTCGTGGGCCATTAGCCGGGCCAGGGCCTCTGGCTCGAGTCCGGCCACAGAGCGACCACGCAGGCGATTCATGCGGTCGATGAACCGCTCCACGAGCAGCGGGATATCCTCGCGCCGGTCACGCAGCAGTGGCAGGCGCAAGCGAATCACGTTGATGCGGTAAAAAAGGTCGCGGCGAAAAGACCCTTCGGCCACCAAGGCCTCGAGGTCGCGATTGGTGGCGGCGAGGATGCGCACGTTCACCTGCTCTCCAGCGGTTGCACCCAGGGGCTGGAATTCCCGCTCCTCAAGGACGCGCAGCAGTTTCACCTGGAAGGCTGGGCTGGTTTCGCCGATCTCGTCGAGGAGGATGGTGCCGCCTTCGGCGAGGGAGAAGTACCCGGGTTTATCGCGCTCGGCGCTGGTAAAGGCGCCAGCCTTGTAACCAAACAGCTCTGATTCCAGCAGGGTGTCGGGCAGGGCACCGCAGTTGATGGCTACAAAGGGTTGGTCGCGACGCGGACTGAGGCTATGCAGGGTACGGGCGAGCAACTCCTTGCCAGTGCCGGTTTCGCCCTCAATGAGTACGGTGGCGTCGCTTTCGGCGATTTGCGGCAGGATGGCAAACAGCTTACGCATCGAGTGGCTGCCACTAATCATATCACCCCGGCGCTGGCTGCCACTTAGTTCGCGTCGCAGTTCGTCGACCACGGTATTGTCGCGGAAGGTCTCCACTCCGCCAAGGATTTCGCCGGCCTCGTTGCGCAGGGGCGCGGCAGACACACTGATGGGGATGCGCCGCCGATCGCTGTTAATAATGTAGGTGGAGGAAGAGGCAAAGGAACGGCCCTCCTGCATAGACCTGCGCAGGGCGCAGTCGCCCTCGCACATGTTGGAGCGGAACACCTCCCAGCAGTAGCGGCCGATGGCCTCCTCGCGGGGCACGCCTGTGATCTCCTCGGCGGCGCGGTTAAACGAGGTGATGCGCCACTCGGGGTCCACGGTAAACACCCCATCGGAGATGGATTCGAGAATGATATCGGTGACCTCAGCCGGTGGCTGGGTCTTTTGTTGTCGCTTCATGCACCTCCTGTCTTAGTGATCGAGCCCTGCTCTGGCACCCCTGGGTATTTCACCCGCTGGTCCAAAAAATTCAAGGCCGCAGGGACAGGGCGCACGCGCCTAGAGGGGCCGGGACTGCTCTGCTAGGCGCTTTTCTGATCCACCGTGATGCTGAATTCGTCTAAGCGGACCTCCGCGTTGTGGCCTTCACCTACGAGGAAAAAAGAAAAAGACTGGCGCGGCTTCAGGTTGTAGAAGGAAAACTCTACTCGCCCTTCATCGCCGGCGTGAAGCACCGGGAAATTTTCAAAGGGAATGTCATCGGTATCCCGCTCCCACTGCTTGATGCGCAGGTTCAGCTTGATGCCATCCTCAGAGGCGCGTAGCGCCTTCACCCGCACGGACACGTGCACCGTCGACCGAGCCGGAAAATCAAGGTACTGGGCCCCGATCAGGTTTTCGTTCCACTCGCTGGTGACCTTTTCCGGCAGGGTACGCAGTTCACCGTTGGCAAACTGCAGGGTGCGCGTCTGCTGAACCTCGGTAAGCCGGCTGTCCAGGGTGCGGACCATGGGGAAGAGTTTTTCGATCCCTACCTTACGGTCGCGCTGGAAGTCGGCGGGCGCGTCCCCGAGGATGCTGGCCGCCGCCCCCACCCGACAGACACCGTTGTTCATGCATTCGTAGCGCAGCCCGTCCGCGGTGACCCAGCGAAGTTTTGACCCAGTGAAGGAGATCATGTCGCGGGCTGTGGCGTAGTCGCGGAAAAAGCTGCGGCCAATGGTCGCAGCCGGAACTTCCAGACCCAAGTAATCAAGCACCGACGCCGAGACATCAACCAGGCCATAGCCGCCTTCCTTGAGACGCGGCAGTTGCTTCTGCTCAGGCGCGAGCACAATGCCCAGCCCCCAGCTGCTCACCCAGTCTGCCAGGTCGCTGCCGTGGGACTCGTCGGAGGTAATGAGCACCAGGGTGTTCTTGAGGACCCCATCACGCCGCAGTGCCTCGATAAAATCCGCCACTGTGCGGTCCATCTCGGCCACGGAGGCAATCAGGCGCGACGGATAGCGAGCAGCGACCTCGTCCGCCACCGCATAGGGTTGATGGGTGCCCACGGTGAGGAGGGTCAGCATCCACGGCTTCCCGGCCTTCTGCAACTGTTTGACGTAGTGCCGCGCCCCGCGGAAAAAGACCTCGTCTATGATACCCCATTCAAAGGGAAAGGGATTCGGCTCGGTGAACCACTCGCTGCCGTGCACATACTGGAAGCCCATGGCCGGCATGACCCTGTCCTTACCCATGAATTGGAGCCCCGCGCCCTGCAGGAAATGGGTCGACCAGCCGTGACGGGCCAGCTGCGCTGGCAGGCACTGGCCAGCACGGACCGGGTCAGCCAACAGTTCGTAGGCCTTGGGCATATCCCAGGAAAGCTTGCTGAAATCGCCGCAGAGCGCCGCGTACATGCCGCGAATGGTCTGGTGGCTGTGCACGGTAAAATCCGGGATGAGCATGCCGCCGGCGGTACTCTGAGCCAGCTTCCCCATATCAAAGGTGTCACCGGTCACGCCCATGGCCCGGCGAATCTCCGGGTGGTAGAGACCTGGCGCGCCCTCGAGCACAACGATGAGCACGTTGCGCGCAGCCCCCGCGCCGATCAGACGGACACCGTCCAGGTCGAGCCGGCGCATCGTGGGCGGCAGGGCCTTCTCGGTCATGAGCCCAAGATCTGGCCGCAACCACGAACCAAAGGCGTCCTCCACGAACCAGTGCAGCGCATTGTACCGCGCGGCCACTGCCTGCTCGTCAAAATGTCGGTTGACCAGCCCCTGCACGAGCAGCAGCGCCAACGCCGCCAGCATCCCTCGGCCGACCAGCCCCAACCGTGGACGCCGCAGCGGCAGCAGACACAGCAAGACCGCCGCAAACAACAGCAGGCCGGCGAACAGCGGCCTAGAAAAAGCCGAGCCGGCCATGCTCGCCCGCATAAATTCGGCGTCGGCCAGGTAGTGCAGGTCCTGCCAGGTGGGCAGCCGCTGCATGGCGGCAAACAGTTCCATTGCCATGGCCTGGAACAGGGCCCAGAAGAGCACCAGCACGGCCCGCAGCCACAGCGGAACGGCCAGAGCCAGGCAGAAGACGAGACCGCCCAAAGCAAGGTCGGAAAGCAATCCCACGGGCTCTGTTAGGCCACTGGTAGTGAGGCGGCCAATGGCCGGCAGCCAGCTGACAATTAACAGCAGAACAAAAACACTCTTTTGTTTCACAGCGAAAAACTTCTCCAGGAAAAAGGGCCGGGACATCCACAGCAACGCTAAATATAGAACCTGCCAGCCCGAACCGCAACAGGTGGTTTTTCTGCGAGAGGCAACAGCGCCTGAACCACCGGCGCAGTCAAAAAAAAGCAACCACCCGGCACCGTTTGGCCGCGCCTGGGACGACCAGCGACCGACAGGCCTCTCTTCTTGTCGAACAGTAGAATCTTTCGTTTTTTCAAATGCTTTCAAACTGCGTTGCAGTGGCTGTCAAACAGCCCTACCCCTACAGTCTTGTTGTAGACCCGAGACCGCAGCAGAAAGAGCAAGCTCTCGCGAATAAGGTAAGGCGGCTCGGCAGAGGGCGACCGGAACGATGGGCCCAATCACCGCCCCGCCGAAGCATCCACCGCCGGGGCCGACCTTTTTTCGCCGGAGCAGAAGAAGTGCAGCGGTCTTAGTGGTTCTCCACCATGTTCAACAGGCTGATCTTCCGACGTTATCGGGCTGACCAAATGAATGGTCCACCAAGAAGGAACACACATCGTCTTCTCCACAGCCGAAGGACTCAACACTCACTAGGGGTGTACGCCCCACTCGTCCCTGACGATAGCAAGGCCGATGTGCGCCGGAAAGGAGGG
>JAVEYP010000053.1:0-8244 GCA_034003445.1 Desulfobulbus sp. | reverse complement strand
CCGTTATGCCGAGATGCAGGGCTGGAAGGTTGAGGTAATGAGTTCTAACCCGATCGGCATCGGCGGGTTTAAGGAGATCATCGCCCTGGTGAGCGGCGGCCAGGTGTATTCACGGCTCAAATACGAGTCCGGCGTCCACCGGGTGCAGCGCGTGCCGGACACCGAGACCCAGGGCCGCATTCATACCTCCGCCGTCACCGTGGCCATCATCCCGGAGGCAGAGGAGGTTGACCTGCGCATCGAGCCGCACGAGTTGAAATTCGACGTCTTCCGCTCCTCCGGTCCAGGTGGGCAGTCGGTCAATACCACGGACTCGGCCGCGCGCGTCACCCACCTTCCCACCGGGTTGGTTGTCACCTGCCAGGACGAGAAGTCCCAGCACAAGAACAAAGCCAAGGCGCTGCAGGTCCTGCGCGCCCGGCTGCTCGACCGCATGGAGCAGGAGCGACATGGCCGCATGGCCGAGGAGCGGAAGAGCCAGGTAGGGAGCGGGGATCGCAGCCAACGCATCCGCACCTACAACTTTCCCCAGGGCCGGGTGACCGATCACCGCATCAATCTCACCCTCTACAGGCTTGACCATGTGTTGGCCGGCATGCTTGACGACGTGATCCTGCCGCTCATCACCCATCGCCAGACGGAAGCACTCACATCCTCTGCCTAGCGGAGGCTGGCTAGTATGCAGATCGGGGTCCTGATACGCAAGGCGGCACAGACGCTGGGTGAAGCCGGTATCGTTGAAGCGAACCTGGATGCCCGCCTGTTGTTTCAGCACCTTGCCTCCCTGTCGGCCAGTCAAGTGGTGCTCCACGCTACGGACCCTGCTGATGAGCAGGTAACGGTGGCGTACCAGCGACTGGTCGAGGAGCGTGCACGACGCGTGCCCCTGCACTACCTAATCGGGACCCGCGAGTTTTGGTCCATGGACTTCGTGGTCTCGCCGGCGGTGCTGATCCCCCGCCCGGAGACCGAATTCCTGCTCGAACAGGTGCTCGCCTTGTGCCGGACCGACGGCCCGGTGCGGCGCGGCCTCGATCTGTGCACTGGCAGCGGTGTTATTGCAGTGGTGCTGGCCAAGGAACTCGGCTGTTCACTCACTGCGGTTGATATTTCCTCGCCGGCGCTGGCTGTGGCCCTGGGAAATATAACCCGACATGGGGTGGCCGCTCAGGTTGACCTAGTCTGTGGCGACCTGTTCACCCCCCTTGCCACCAGCCGGCCTTTTGACCTGATAGTCAGCAACCCACCCTATGTCGCGGACGACCAGATCGACGGGCTTGAATTCGAGGTTAGCCGAGCGGAGCCCCGCCTCGCCCTTGCCGGTGGGCCGGATGGCTTGGAGGTGATTGGACGGCTGGCCGCCGGAGCCGTGCATCACCTGCGACCGGGCGGCTGGCTGTTCATCGAGATCGGCGCCGACCAGAGAAAAGCGGTTCTTCAGTTATTCCAAGCGCGCGGGGCGCATTACGATCAGATCCAGGTCATCGACGACTGGGCCGGCCGGCCGCGGGTGCTGCAGGCACGGCATCGGCCGGCCGCCTGATTATAATCAGCCCATACCTTCTCCACACCCACACTACTCTTATGGATAAACTTGTCATCGAAGGCGGCCTACCGCTGCATGGAACGGTTCGCATTTCCGGCGCGAAGAACGCTGCCCTACCGCTGATGGCGGCCACCCTGCTGGCCCCAGGCTGGCACACTCTGGAGAAGGTCCCCGATCAGCGGGACACCAGGACTATGCTCAAACTGCTGGAGATTCTCGGCGCCCGCTGGGAACGTCAAGGGGACACAGTACGTATCAACACCGATAAGCTTTCCGGAACAGAGGCGCCCTATGAACTGGTGAAAACCATGCGCGCCTCGGTACTGGTGCTTGGCCCATTGCTGGCCCGTTCGGGGTTTGCCCGTGTTAGCTTGCCGGGGGGGTGCGCCATCGGCGCACGGCCTATCAATTTTCATCTGCGCGGCTTCGAGCAACTGGGGGTGGTCACACGGCTCGAACACGGCTATGTCGAGGCGGTCGCGGCTGGCCGGATGCACGGTGGGACCGTGTATTTCGATATCCCCTCGGTCACTGGCACGGAGAACGTGCTCATGGCCGCGGTAGGCACCCCGGACCGGACAGTCATCAAGAACGCTGCCAAGGAACCCGAGGTGGGCAATCTCGTCGACATGCTCACTGCCATGGGGGCGGAGATTGAAGGGCGCGACACGGACCGGTTGATCGTTCATGGGGGCGCCCGGCTGCAGGCAACCACTGCACGCATTATTCCGGACCGGATCGAGGCCGGCACTTACATGATCGCTACGGCGGCCACCGGCGGGGAGGTCACCCTCACCGAATGCAATCCAGCCCACCTGCCGTCGCTCACTGAGAAACTGCAGCGGTGCGGTGCGCAGGTCCTCGCAGCAGAGGACAGCCTGACCGTTACCTGCGCCGGAATCGGTGCTCCCGGCCGCTCCCGTCTGCGCAGCGTCGACATCACCACCATGCCCTTTCCGGGCTTTCCCACCGACCTGCAGGCCCAGTTTATGGCGCTCATGGTGCAAGGTGACGCAACCTCAATCATCCATGAGACTATTTTTGAAAACCGGTTCATGCACGTGGCCGAACTACGGCGGCTGGGAGCGAACATCACCATTGAGGGATCGCGCGCCGTGGTCCGCGGTATCGACCCCGAACGGCTGTGCGGCGCACCGGTAATGGCCACCGACCTGCGCGCCTCCGCCTCGCTGGTCATCGCCGGGCTAGCTGCCAAGGGCAGAACGGAGATCTCGCGCATCTACCACCTTGAGCGGGGGTACGAAAACATGGCCGGGAAACTGCGAGGCCTTGGTGCCCGCGTTGAAACGGTCAGGGAATAGGGCGCGGGAGCGGCAGGTTCAGCCGGATGACGCACCCCGCGGGGCTGTTGTCCGTGATGGCGACCGTGCCGTGGTGGTTGTCGATGATCTGGCGGACGATGGCCAGGCCGAGACCAGTGCCGTCGGCCCGGTTGGAAAAGAACGGCTCAAACACCCTGGTCCGCAGCTCGGGCGCAATGCCCGGCCCCTGATCGCGGACCTCGATCTCTAGGGTCTCCTGCCCACTGTGCCGCGTCTCCGCGGCGGCCAGTGTCACACCCCCTCCTTCTGCCCCCACCGCCGCGCAGGCATTCTCCAACAGATGAGCGAGGACCGTCTGCAACTGCTGGCGGTCTGCCCAGCAGCCGAGGTTAGCCTCCATCTGCCGGCCGATACGGCCCGCCGCAGCGCCGAGTGGTCCGGGCAGCAGACCGGCTATCACCTCGTCCACCAGGCGGCCGAGCGTGAACCACTCGGGCTGCAGCCGTGCCGGTCGGGCAAATTGCAGAAAATCGGTAATGGTTTTCGCCATCCGCCCGGATTCGCGCAGGACAATGCCGACTAGGGTCTTAAAGGTAGCCGGGTCGATGGCCGCAAGGTTGTCCTGGTCAAACGCAAGAATCTGCGCCGAACCGGAGATCGCGGCCAGCGGGTTGCGGAAGCCGTGGGCCACGGAGGCGCTCATTTGGCCGACGGCCGCCAGTTTCTCGGCCTCACGGATGTGCTGCTCCATCCGTTCGATCTGACTGATGTCCTGGAGCGTGATTACCTTCCACCCAGCGGTTTCCTCCTGCCCTTGTTCCGCCGGCATGTTGAGGTTGGAGTAGGAGTAACCCAGCCGAATGGCGGTGCCATCCCGCTTGCGGAAATCACAGACGCTGCGCCCCTGCCGTTCCTCTTGCAAAGAGATGGCAGGGAAGCTGCTAGTGAATGGCTGGCCAAGGATCAGCATGCGGCAAGTGCCGGTAATCCGTTCGGCTGAGCGGTTGCAGGAGGTGATCAGGTTGCGACTATCCGTGGTGATGATACCGGTAGCGATGTCGTCGAAGATCTGTTTGTAGAGGAGCGACAACCGGTCGAACTCAAGCATTGTTTGGGTGAGCCGTTTCTCGGTGGCACGCAGCCGCCGGGCCAGTTGACCGCTGAACAGGGCGGCGAGGAAGAAAATCAGCCCGTAGGTGGCGAACAGATTGCTGCTCACCAAGAAGTTGTCCGGCGCCCGGTAGGCGGGCGCGCGAAAATAGGCGGGCAGCCAGTGCAACAGTTCGCAGCCGAGCACCGCGCCGTAGAGCAGGGTGGCGACTGCGGCCAGCAGCAGGCCGCCGCTGCGGTGGAGGATAAGCCCGGCGGCGATCACGGGCAGGAGGAGGATGGGCGTGAACATCGAGTTGCTGCAGCCGGTGGCGTAGACCAGGAGGGCTGTGCATACGGTGTCCGAGAGGAGCTGCACCAGGCTGAAGGCACGCACCGGCAGGGCTGTTTTCTGCAGGAGCAGGGCAGAACCGGTGGTGTAGGCGTAGAACAGAACAAGGAAGCCTAGGGTCACGGCCTGCGGGGGTAGGAGCACCTGCTGCCCCTTACCCCGGAAGAACGAGGCAATAGCGATGAGCAGGGTGAACAGAAGGACGCGGGTGAACAGCCAGTGGAGAAGGTGGCGGCGTGTTTGCTGCTCGCTGTCGGCAACGGGCGGAAACATCCTGGCGAGGCGCTGCAGCATGGGCGGCTCCGGTTGAGGTACGGCGGGGATCGGAAGGGCAGGGTGAGACCGATGGCCTCAATCGATATGGTGTTTCTTGGTCTTGTAGCGCAGGCTGCGGAAGCTTAGCTTGAGCAGGTCCGCGGCCCGCATCTTTGAGTTGTCCGCCTTGGCCAGGGCATGCAGGATCATCTCCTTTTCCACCTGCTGGAGGATCTCTTCCAGGCCCTGTTCGAATAATTCGTTCTCGTTCCGGGCGGCGACAAACAGTGGTCCTGCAGAATCCTCCGACCGGCCGGGGTTGGTCTTTTCCTGCCGGTGCAGAGAGAGGATAAGGTTTTCCGGGAGGATGATGTTGGACGATTCCAGGGCCACGCCACGCTCGATGATGTTCTCCAGTTCTCGCACGTTTCCTGGGAAATCGTACTGCATGAGCACCTCCATGCCGTAGCTGGAGATAGTCTGCACCTCCTTGCCGAGCAGGGTCGAATATTTTCTGAGGAAATGTTCGACGAGTAGCGGTACGTCGCCGAGGCGTTCGCGCAGCGGTGGCACGCGGATGGGCACCACTGCCAGCCGGTAGTAGAGGTCCTCGCGGAACCTACCGGCGATGATCTCCTGCTCAAGCACTCGGTTGGTGGCGGCGATGATGCGCACATTGACCTGACGCGTCCGGGTGGAGCCGACCGGCATGAACTCCCGCTCCTGCAGGACGCGCAAGAGTTTAGTCTGGATGATCGGGGTGAGTTCACCGATCTCGTCAAGGAAGGCAGTGCCGCGGTCGGCCTGCTGAAAGAGGCCGACTTTGTCGGCAGTGGCGCCGGTGAACGAGCCCTTGACATGGCCGAACAGCTCGCTTTCGAGCAAACCCTCTGGGATCGCACTGCAGGTGATGGGTACAAAGGGGTTGGCTGCTACCCGTGACCGGTTGTGGATGGCCCGAGCCACCAGTTCCTTGCCGGTACCCGACTCGCCGTAGATGAGGACGTTGGCCGGGGTGGGCGCGACCTTGGTGATCATGTCGAAGATCTTCATCATCTCCGGGCTGAGGCCGATGATCTCCGGGAAGCCCTCCTCCGGCACCGCTTCGGCAGTGTGGCGCTTCTTCATCGCCGCCCGCACTACGCTCTTGATCTCGCCCACGTTGAACGGTTTCGTGATGTAATCGAAGGCACCGTTCTTCATTGCCGTGACTGCATCTTCGGGCGCGGCAAAGGCGGTGATCACAATCACTCCGGTTTCCGGGCGGAGCTGCTTGACGCGCGCCAGCAACTCCAGCCCGGTCAGGCCCGGCATACGGATGTCGGAGATGACCAGGTCGAAGGCCTGTTCATCAAGGAGGCCCAGGGCGCTTGTGCCGTCCGCCGCCGAGCGTATCGCGTATCCCTCCTTTTCGAGAAGGATGGTGAGAAACTCGCGCATGCTGAGTTCATCGTCGACAACGAGAATGGAGGCCATGGTTCTCCCGTACCGCTTCCTGCTGATCATCTGGTGTCTTTTTCAATTTCTTGTAGTCACAAGGGGTAGTTGAAGTCAAACATTATCCATCTCGGTTTACAAAAGGGAGCAGATGGAGTAGACTACAGAGTGTCTTTAAGCCTTCTCTTTATGCAAAGCAACACGGGGCGCCTGAACTGTGGAACAGCAGCAACAGTTTGACCAGCAGACCTTGACGGAACATCTGGCAGAGCTTCGCTCCTGCCTGCTGATCTCACTCGGCGCCGTGGCCTTGGGCTTTGCCGCTGCCTACAGCGTTGTCCGCCAACTGGCCGACTGGTTCCTCCGTCCGTTGATCAAGGTCTTGCCTGAAGGCCGCGGCCTTATCTTCACCTCGTACCAGGAAGGGTTTTATTTTATCTGAAGCTTGCCCTAGTGTGCGGCACACTACTTGCCAGTCCAGTCATTTTCCTGCAAATCTGGCGCTTCGTTTCTCCTGGACTGTACCGCCATGAAAAGCGGCTGCTGGTACCGTTCACGATCATTTCCACCCTCTGTTTTGCCGGCGGCGCCCTGTTCGGCTACTTTTTCGTCTTTCCACCGGCATTTCGTTTCCTGGTCGGGTATTCGAGCGAACTGCTTGAGGCTATGCCAGCGGTCAACGAATACTTCTCGCTCGCCCTGCGCCTGTTCCTGGCCTTTGGTATCATTTTCGAACTCCCAGTGCTGATGGTTTTCCTCGCTAAGGTCGGCGTGATTGACCGGTCTTTCCTGCAGCGCAACCGGAAATACGCCCTGCTCATCGCCTTTGTCGCTGCGGCCATTCTCACCCCGACCCCGGACGTGGTCAACCAGTTGCTTATGGCCGGCCCTCTGATCCTGCTCTATGAGGTCAGCATCATTGCCGTGGGCCTGTTCGTCTCCAGGCCGTTGGCCGGTTTTTCTACTAAGAAAGACGCCGACGACGGAGAGACGCCAGACGCTGACTCGCAGCCGCGAGGCTGAGTTGATCCGCGGCATTTATCCTTGCCGAACTGTCGGCAACTTGTTTACTATACAGCTGATTTTGTGCACACCATGACAGCCCGGCGCTGCTTCCGGCCCTCGCCGTCCGTCCGCTGGGTTTAACCGTTACCAGGAGGAATGCTATGTCCTACATCACCGATTTTGAGAAAGCCGTGGAGATTGGCCGGCCGCCGAACATCAGAACTTTGTTCCCCAACTCGCGGGCGCTTTTGGTGAGCGGCAAGGTCATCGACCGTGCCATGCTCGCCAAGGGCGGCGCTATGACCATCGCGGCCAACGGTCGGAACCACCTGATCATTCGCGGCGCGCTCCAGGCGGCGCAGCGGGCAAGAGCCGCGATAATCATCGAAATCGCCCGTTCCGAGGGCGGTGCTTCTGCCTACTGTCCGACCAACTACTGGAACATGGCCCGTCAGGTGGATGCCCTGTGTAACGAACTGGCCATCACTGTACCGGTTGCCATCCACGCTGACCACTACGGCATCAAGAAGCCGGAGGACATACCAGCAGCTACGGTTGAGATCCCAACCCTTTTTGAGGCGGGTATCACCTCCATCGCCATCGATGCCTCGCACCTTCCCGACGCTGACAACCTGCTGGCCAGCATTGAGCTGTCTCGGTACGTCCCCTCTTGGGCCGGTTTCGAGACTGAGGTGGGGGAGATCAAGGGCACACTTGGCCTGTCCACCGCGGAGGAGGCCCTGTTTATCATCCGGGGGCTCAATGCCCACGACATTTTCCCGGATTGGATCGCCCTGAACAACGGGACCACCCATGGCATCGAGGACTCGGCCCAGGGCATTCAGGTAGAACTCACCGCCGAGATTCATAAGGCCTTGGAACGGTATGCGGTCAGTGGTGCCCAGCATGGCACGTCAGGCAACAACTCTGACCGACTGCGGACCATCGCCTCCCAAACCAGTTCTACCAAGGCTAATGTGGCCACGGCCCTACAGATGGTTTCCTGGGGCTTGCAGGTGAACGACTACGGCAATGCGGTACTCGACGACACCGGGGGTTTTTTCAAGGTCCCGGGCGAGGGCGTCACCGAGGAATTGTGGCAGACAATGCGCGCCTTTGCCGAGGAAAAAGGCTGGAAAAAAGGTGACTACAAGAGTCTCAATCTGGCCTTTGAGAACCGCATCATGGGCCAGCCGCGGGTGATCCGCGAGCGCATGGCCCGGCGTGTGGAAGACTGTATCCACACCCTGCGGGGCGAGGTGTTCATCGCCGCTGAC
>JAVEYP010000052.1:0-8268 GCA_034003445.1 Desulfobulbus sp. | reverse complement strand
CCTATAGCCGGTCCGACCTGAAGAGGCAGGTATGCAACAAGCTTTTAAAACCGTTAGGACGGACCATGGGTGGTCCGTCCTAACCAGACTGAGCTATTAATCACAACTACAAGCTTGCTTACCTTCCTTACAAAGCAGCTCAAAAGCTTAGACACCTCTCATTTGGCTTCGTTTATTTTTTCGGTTAACTCTGGGATAAAGTCCAAAATGTCAGTGACCACACCCACATCCGCTGTTTGGAAGATAGGCGCATTGGGGTTTTTATTGACCGCAACAATGAAAGGATTGCCCTTAATACCTCCCACATGCTGGAAGGAACCGCTGATGCCAAGCGCCAGATAGACTTTCGGCTTTACAGTTTGACCGGAAGTTCCCACCTGCCTCGATTTTTCTAGCCATTTTGCATCGACTATCGGCCGCGAACAGGCGACATCAGCGCCCATAGCTTTGGCTAAGCTGTGCACCATCTCAAGATTATCTTCTTCCTCAATCCCCCGTCCGACAGAGACCAGGACTTCAGATTTGGTAATATCGACATCACCAACTTCTGCTTCAATGACTTCAACAAAGGTTCTTTTGGTGGAAAAATCCTGAACCTCGCCTGACTTATCGACGATGGAACCAGTGAGTGCTTTGGATTCGTCAGCCGGAAAAGAACCGGCCCTGATGTTGAGCACGGCTCCGTTTGAAAGATCGCACAGGGAGCGGGTGGAAACGGCACCGCCGTATTCCTGGCGGATCACTTTCAACTTACCTTCTTCTACGCCTTCAATTCCGATCACATCGGGAACAAAAGACGAATCCATTTTGATTGAAAGACCTGGCGACAAATCCATGCCAAAGGTGTCATGGACGACCAGCAGGAGAGCATCTGGTGGCAATACCGCACGTAAGACTTTTCGGTATATTTCAGCATTGGGATAACTCAAGGCATCATTTTCGACCTTGATAACCTCTGCATACGATTTCACCATTTCGGCGGCGACTGTGGTCACGTCTGTACGTGCACCCAAGACAACGGCGGTGGGGTTGCACCCACTCTCAACCGCTTTGGCAGCCGAAATCAATTCAAGTGCGGAATCATCCGCCACACCATTTTTATGGGTGATATAAACGAAAATTGGAGTCATTACTTAATACCTCCTTTTGCTTTCAACAGTTCAGCCAGTTTTTCGGCCATCTCCTCAGTGCTGCCTTCAAGCATCTCAGCGCCTTCTCCCAGTTCAGGCTGAAAATACTCCAACTTGTTCACCAGAATACCAGAATCATTAAAGCCGATATCCGCAGCACTGAAAGTGGGGATTTCGACCGAGGCCACCTTGCGAATGCCGCGAATACTGACGTAGCGAGGCTCATTTATACCGGTTTGAATCGACAGAACGCACGGAAGTTCAATGTCGCTGATTTCCTGGTTTCCGCCTTCAATTTCGCGACCAATTTTTAGTTTCTGGTCATCCTTGACCTCAATGAGGTTGACCAATGAGGCGTAAGGAAGATCGAGAAAGGCCGCCAGCATCCCGCCCACTTGCGCTGCTCCCTCTTCAGATTGCGCACCGCACAGGATCAAATCAAACTTATTTTTAGTAATATAGGCGCTTAAAATAGCGGCTATTTTTCTACCATCGTAGCTTTCAAAAGCGTCATCCGACAAGAGGACTCCATTCGCCGCACCCATAGCCATTTCTCGGCGTAGGATGTCCTCGTCTTCCTCGCTGCCAATACTGATCACCGTCACTGAACCATCGACCTTGTCAGCAATCTGAATGGCTTCTTCAACCGCATAGTTATCCCACTCGTTGACGGAATACACGAGATCATCCTTTTCGATGTCATTGCCGGCGCGGTTTAACTGAATTTCGTTTTCTGATGGATCAGGGACCCTTTTTACACAGACAAGAATATCCATTGTACCTCCAAATAAGTATGTCGTAGATTACTCTGCGGCGCATCGTCATGTACGCTTGTTTCATTGAGATGTATGAAGCAAATGGTCGCAGTCACTAAGACAGGTTAAGCCAAGACAACCCGGCTGGCGAACAATTCGACCAGATCGACGACCTCCATTTGCCCCTCCAGTCCAGCGATTTTAATCGCGTCTTCCATGTTAATCAGGCAGAACGGACAGGCCGTGACAAGGACGGTGGCTCCAGCTTCCTTGGCCATGTTCACCCGTACAACACCCATGCGGGTCTCTTCCTCTGGTTCATAGAACAGCATCAATCCGCCACCACTGCAGCAGAAGGAACGGTCACTGGATTTTTCCATTTCTACTCGGTTCATACCCGGAAGCGCGTCGAGCAACTGCCGGGGCTCCTCATAAAGCAGATTATGGCGACCAAGATAACAGGGGTCGTGATAGGTGTAGACCCGCTCAGCTCGATCATCCGCGTTGAATTGGAACTGGCCGCCCTTGACTCCATCCAGCAAAACCTCGGTAATGTGCCTGACCGGTGGCAAGCCAGTATAATCCTTTTTCAAAACATTGTAGGTGTGCGGATCAAAGGTCACGATATTTTTGGGGTTGGCCTCGAGGATCGCCTCGGTGTTATGTGTCTTGAGATCCTGGAACAGCATCTCTTCACCGAACCTTTTGACCTCGTTACCAGCATCTTTTTCCTGTTGTCCCAGCACGCCAAAATCGATGCCGAGATGGTGCATCAAGCGGGCAGAGTCTTTAGATATTTGGATGATTCGGTCATCATAAGAGCCCACACTGTCAACAAAAAAGAGTGTGTCAGCAGTTTCTCCGCCACTGAGCACTTTGACTGGCACAGCTGCAGAGAATTCGGGCTCTTCAATCCATTTGGCCCGCTGTTTTGCCGTCTTGCCGTAGGGGTTGCCACGCTTTTCCAAGGCACTCAGCGGCTTCTGCAACGACTGAGGCACCAGCCCTTCATCGATCATGCCACGACGTATATCAACGATTTTATCGATGTACTCGATGGCGAGCGGGCACTCTTCCTCGCAGGCCCCACAAGTGGTGCACGACCAGATTTCGTCTTCTGAATAAATGCCGCCAATCAGGTTGGTGCTTTCCTGCGGTTGGCCCATAACCGGGTAGGTTTTGAAGAGCAGGTCTCGTGCCTTGATAGTCAGAAATCGCGGCGACAATGGCCTCCCGACGGCGGTGGCGGGACACTGGTCGGAACAGCGACCGCAATCAGCACAACTGTAGAAATCCAGCATGTGCTTCCAGGTGAAATCTTCAATCTTTTTTACACCAAAAGTTTCTAGCCCATCGAGTTCTTCGGCACTGAGGCCGTATTGCACTGGTTTGACCACGCCCTTATCAAGCCGCATAAAAAAGACGTTGAAGAGAGAGGTTAACACATGGAAATGCTTGCCAAAGGGCAGAAAGCAGAGGAAGAAGAAGAAGACTACATCATGAATATAATACGAAAGGATGTGGAGCGCCTGCAAGGTACCTGAGGAAGCACCACGTAACATGGTGGTGAAGAGGGCAACGAGGGTCCAGGGCGTAGCTTGATGGTGTACTGCCCCGGAAGCGCTCGCGATCAGGCTGGCTTCAAACAGGCTCTCGGAGATCATCAGAACCGCGATGATCGCTAAGACAAAAACAGCCTCACCGTTATGATCCTTACCGTACTGTGCGGGGACGGCATATCGAGCGGGTTTAACGATACCTCGTCGGATGGCAGCAATGACGCAAGCTATGAGCACCAGGGTGGCCGCGTAATCCTTGCACACGTTGTACACATCACCCAGCGTGCCCCGCAAAAATGGCAAGGTGAACCCTTCATCAAAGCCAATGACGACCAGGGACATCGACCGAAGGGCAAGGACCAGAAAACCGAAAAAGATGATGATATGGAGGACGCCGGCGACCATATATCGCGGTTGTTTGACCTGAGCCAGCCAGATCGAAAACACCTTGGCGATTCTCTCGCCAAAACGATTGAACCGGTCGTCTTTGGCTGCTTTTAAGAGCGGAGCTACCCTTCTGGTGATGATGTAGCTGAAAGCTATCAGAGCAATAACGGGGATCAAAACTGAAAAAATCTGTGTTTTGATGCCCCAAAAGATAAAATTAGCCGGTGCTACGATTTCCATTCTCGTTTTCCTTTCCCAAAACAAGCCCCTTTGGGCGTCAAGATGAGTGATCTATGAGCCAAAGGGGCTTGATATGATGTTTGCAGAAATAGGCAAACCGTTGTTTCAGGTTGCAACTCCCCACTACCGATGGTTTTCGATCGATAAGCAGTATGGGGAGAGGAAGAGTTCCGGCTCCTTACAAAAAAACCGGACTTCGAGCTTAATTATTTTTTTGATCGTAACAATTCTCTAGCGATGACATGGCGCTGGATCTGGTTTGTTCCTTCGTAAATAGTTAAAATTCTAGCATCCCGGTAAAATCTTTCGACAGGATACTCTTTGATATATCCATATCCACCGTGGATTTGGATGGCTTGAGCTGTCACCCGGTTTGCCATTTCCGAAGCAAAGCACTTGGCCATAGATGCCGCTAAGGTGCAATTTTCTTCTCGTTCTTTCATCGCGGCGGCATTGAGAACCAACAGCCGTGAGGCCTCGACGTCCATGGCCATGTCGGCCAGCATCCATTGCAATCCTTGGAATTTTGCAATCTCTTGTCCGAATTGTTTTCGTTGTTTTGCATATTTAATCGCCTCTTCCAGAGCAGCCTGGCCGATCCCAAGCGACAGGGCCCCTATGCCGATTCGCCCTGCATCAAGCCCAGACATGGCGACTTTAAAGCCCTCTCCTTCCTTGCCGAGAACGCTTGAAGCAGGAACCTGACAATTGCTAAAAACAAGATCAACCGTATCAGAGGCGCACTGCCCCATTTTGTCTTCAATTTTATCGACTTTAAAGCCGGGCATGTCATGGGTTATCAGGAAGGCGGTGATGCCATCGGAACCCGTCTCCTTGGTTCGGGCCAAGACGATAACAACTCCACCATTCTTGCCGGAGGTGATAAACCGTTTCGTCCCGTTGAGGATGTATTGATCTCCCTCCTTGACCGCGCTGCATTCTATTGCTTGCGCATCAGACCCTGCTTCAGGTTCGGTCAGGGCAAAAGCACCAATGATCTCACCAGCGGTCATCGGCACTAAAAATCGTTGTTTTTGTTCCTCACTCCCAAACTTTTCGATGCTGCCGCAACAAATTGAGTTATGCACCGACATGATGACTGCAGTGGACGAACAGGCAGCGGCTATTTCGCAGAGTGCCAAGGCATAGGACACGGTCCCCATATCCTCGCCACCATATTTCTCTGACACAAGCATCCCCAACAGGCCGAGTTCCCCCATTTTCTTGAGGCTATCGGCAGGATATATGTGCT
This sequence comes from Desulfobulbus sp., assembly GCA_034003445.1. Classification (GTDB taxonomy): domain Bacteria; phylum Desulfobacterota; class Desulfobulbia; order Desulfobulbales; family Desulfobulbaceae; genus Desulfobulbus. Next base: position 2,945 of record JAVEYP010000052.1, on the reverse strand, counting down.
TTTGATCTCTTTCGGCGGCCAAAGGCGCCAGCTCTTTACGCGCAAAATCTCGAGCCATTTTTTGGATCATTAATTGTTCTTTGCTCAATTTAAAGCTCATACGATTCTCCTTGTGCTAGTTTTATGATTAAGGATAGGACGTTACGCACATCCTATTTCGCATTCATCCTGACTGTACCGTCAATATAGAGAACATCGCCATTAAGCCTTTCATGCTCGATGATTCGCCCTGTCGAGCAACCATTATCCGCCATGACAGCCATCATCCCAGTATCCGAATATAGCTGGTGCCAGAGCCATCCCAAGTAACCCGTGAGGCGCTGATTCCTTGGCGATTGGGGTTGACCGCACGAAAGAGTGCGTACCAACAGCTTAATAAATAAAAAACATGAGTTTTCTTCAATAGATGGAGGTTACAAGCCAACAATCTATCCTAAGAGGAACTCATGCGTGTCGAACAAGATAATCAAACAGAGCGTTGAAGTGCAAGGTTTTCGAGTACCTACGCTTAGCAAAGACCCTGAGGGGCTGATCGTTAAAATTCGTCGTGCAGACCGTCACCGTAGCCGTTGCGGAACATACGAACATTTTTCCGCCTACCGCGACACGCGCGGTGTCCGATTTTTCCGTCATGTGCCGTTGTGGAATATTCCGGTGTGGTTTTGGTATAAACCTCGGCGGGTCCACTGTTGGCGGTATGGCCGGGTTCGCACAATTGGTTCGCCGCCATAAAGTGAACGTCCTGGGGTGACTCCACAGTTCCAACAGCAACGCCAATCTCGAGTCACTCAACAATACAGCCACAATGGCCAGCCATAAAGCCTACAGCCTGCGGACGGCTGATATCTATATCTGCACCCTATCAGTGGATGGGTACCTGACCTGTCCTCCCCTCATGCAAAGGTTTGGGTGAGGAGCCTGAAAAAAGAACCGCGTCAGGGATGGGTGATGGCGTACAGCGTCCTTGCGCCGGTCTCTTGCTGGTCAGTGCCGGCCACGTCGCGGGCGTCATGGTCTATGAGCCGCCAGTCCTTGGGGGCGTCCAAAGGCGGCTGGTCGTAGCCGGGGTTGAGGGTGCAGCCGGCAAACAACAGAACCAGCAGCGACATCAGCGTGATTCGCATGGCTGGTCCTCCCTGTTTGTTGTTGTTCCGCTCAGTCCGCTACTGCAGCCGCGGGCACGGCGGCGACCCTGATGCAGTTGCGGCCCGCGCTCTTGGCCTCGTACATAGCCTGGTCGGCCAAGCTCACCAGGTCATCGGCATGAAGGTCCTTATCCGGGACAAAGGCGGCCACGCCCAAACTGACGGTGACCACTGGCGCTGCCTCGGAATAGTGGTGCTCGATCCCCAGCTCCTCAATGTCACGACGCACCTCCTCGGCGAGCAAACCGGCATGCTCCTGATCGGTGTGCGGCAGCAGCACCACGAACTCCTCGCCGCCATAGCGGGCCGGCAGATCCTGCGCACGGCGACTCACCCGGGTAAGGACCCCGCCGATACGCTGCAGGCAGACATCACCGGCCGGATGACCGTAGTGGTCGTTGTAGTTTTTGAAATGATCCACGTCCAGGAACACCAGGGCCACTGGGTAGCGGTTGCGCAGAGCCACATGCCACTCACGCTGCAGGGTCAGGTCGAAGTGGCGACGGTTGGCCAACCCGGTCAGACCATCGGTAAGGCTGAGGTGCTCCAACTTACTGTTCATACGAGCTAGTTTACGGCTACTAATCTGCTGCAGGGCGCTGAGCAGGAAGTCGCGACGGTGCTCGAACTCCATCTGGTAGTTCCCCACCAAGCTGAACAGGGCCGAGGTGAATACCACCGTGGTGCTGCTGATGGCTGCTTCCGGCGACATAACCTGCATCTGGCTGACGGTCACCACATAGAGCAGACAGGTGGTTAGAGATACCGCTAGGGCGTAGGGAAAAGGTTGACGGATGATCATGTTGCTGAACATGAGGATCACCGCGATACCGCTGTAGTAGTGGATGACGTTGGGGTGGCTGCTGAGGACCATGAACAGGCTGAGGCTGCCCAGGCTGAGCAGCAGCAGGCCAGAGGCAACCGGCTCAAGCAGCCGCGCGCCGCCCTTACGTCGAGTGAGCAAGATACCAATAAGGATGGCTGGAGTGACGACCAGCAGACGGACGACCGCCGCGAGAGCGAAGATGTCCGGAAGGATGAACCAGTCACAGACAATAAACAAGTCGTAGCAGATCAGAGCGATTGCGGCGAGCAGGGCGTAGCGCTGGCGACGGCTGGGAAAGACGAACAACCGGTAGATCCGCTCGAGTTCGGCCGGGAAATGGAGCGAGCGCGTGCCGGCGCGCAGACTGCGCTGCAGGAGTGGCTCGTGTTTCTCCAACTCTGAGAGGTTGTTTGTGGGATTGGCGTGCATCGACGTGACGGCCCCCGGTGGCGGTATCATCAGGCCTTGCAATGTAGTCCGCAGACGTCTTGACAGTCAAGGTCATCCTGTGCCGACCAGCGGGAAATTGTCGCAGCTCGCGCATCACTGCCCGACCGGTGAGGCTGGGAGCGCACAGTTTGGGCTCAAGCCGTGGCCAAGGCAAGGATGGCCTGGCCCGAGCCTGCTTTTAGCCGGTCCAAAGAGGCACCAGCAATTAACCCTTTCCAGGTGCTCATCTTATAAAGTTGCTTAGGAATGGTCACGGTCATGAGTGCTAAACCTATGGCCAGGCGGCCTGCCAATGCAGTTTCTGCACCGTGGTACCAAATGGATTCAGATTGCCGGTAAGGGTGTTGACAACAAGCGACGGACAACAGTCGCCTCGCACCGCGTTACTGACCACCGAACAGATAAACAAGCAGACGGCCACGGAGGGTGGTGGGCGTGCGAGGCCTCGTCCCTGATCAGGAAACGGACTGCGCGCCGGTCAGATCCTGTTCGGCGTGCTGGCGGTCGTGACCCGAGGTGCCAGG
>JAVEYP010000051.1:0-8320 GCA_034003445.1 Desulfobulbus sp. | reverse complement strand
CAGGCTGATACGTCGGTGGACGAGACCACTGACCTTTCGGGGTCGCTCCGTCTGCACACTGGCCAGGACGGCCGGCGGCTGGCGCTCTGGTACCGCACCCCAGCTGCCGTCCGGCCTTCGACCGCGGACCACGACTGCAGCGCCGAGAGAGTGCGGACCTCGGAATCGGCCAACCGGCTGAAAAAAGAGTTTATCGCCAACATCAACCATGAGGTGCGCACGCCGATGAACGCCATCATCGGCTACACTGAGATGCTTGCCGAGGCAGGTCTCGCTCCTCGTGAACAACATTTCCTCGACGTTATCCACAAAAACAGTCTCACCCTGGTTACTATCTTCAACGACATCATGGAACTCTCCATGATTGAGTCCGGCCGGCTGCAGATCCAGCCCAGTCCAGTGCCGCTGCAGTCTATTGTCGACGAAATCGCTGCGTTGTGTAGCGCGCAGGCAGTGGCAAAGGGGCTGCAATTCCGCACGAGCCTGGCCCCGGACCTGCCGCGGGTGTTTGTCCTTGATGGCCTGCGTGTGCGCCAGAGCCTGCAGAGTCTGGTGGCCAATGCCATCCGCTACACGGCCCGGGGGACGGTGCAGGTTACCGTGGATGGTGCACCCTCGGTTGGCACGGCCGGTTGCTTTGACTTGCGCTTCCGAGTCGAGGACAGCGGCATCGGCATTCCAGCCGAGGAACGGGAGAAACTGTTCGAACTGTTTCAGCGGGATGCGGCGCACACGGTGCAGAAGTACAATGGCGTTGACCTGAGGCTGACCCTGTGCAGCCGGCTGGTGGCCCTCATGGGCGGCTTGATCGCGTTGACCAGCAGGGAAGGGGAGGGCACCCGCTTTACCATCACCTTCCCGGCCGTGCAGGTCGCCGAACCGCTATCCGGCCGGGTAGAGCCCGCCTCCGCCCTGCCGCAGGCCCTGGACCGGCCGGCGCGGATCCTCGTGGTCGATGACATGGCCATTATCAGAGACGTCTTCGTTAACTTTTTCCGCCACAGTCCAGTGGAGATACGCACCGCTGACAGCGGCGAGGCGGCCCTGCGCCTGGCGGCCGAGACGCGGCCGGACCTGGTGTTCATGGACCTCAACCTCCCTGGTCTAGACGGTTGCCAGGTGACTGCGATGCTGCGCCGCGACCCGGCCACCGCCACAGTCCCGGTGGTGGTTATGACCGGCGACCTGCTTACCGAGGACGAATACCGGCCGCCCTTTGACGGACTGCTGCAAAAGCCTTTTGGTCTGGAGGCCATACAATGGACCGTTGACCGCTTCCTGCGCGTCAAGGCAGCCGGGCCGGCGCGGCCCGGCGAGGACTCCATGGACCCGAAAAACAGCCAGGCAGAACGGCTCCGGGCCGCCTGGACTGGCCAGCTTGAGGCCCTGCGCTGCGAAGCGAGCCGCTGCGGCAGCCTGAGTTCGGCCATGGCCCTGGGCCAGGCTCTGCAGAGCCACGGCAGAGCGGGTAACGAGCCGACTCTCGCCCGCCTGGGCACCGAACTTGTGTTGCACGCCGACAGGCCCGACATCGTTGGCGTGGAACGCCTGCTCGCCCAACTCGAACGTATACCAACCTAGATGAACATGCAGCCAGCCAAACCCCTTGTCTTCATCGTTGACGACGTGGCCGAGAACATCCAGATCGCCATGTCGCACCTCAAAGAGCTGGATTGCGATTTTGCCTACGCCACCTCGGGCGAACAGGCCATTGAGCGGATCACCGCCAGTCAGCCCCAGCTCGTCCTTATGGACGTGATGATGCCTGGCATCAGCGGTTTCCGCACCGCCGAGCTGCTCGCCCGCAACCCGGCCACCCACTCCATCCCGGTGATTTTCCTCACCGCCAAGGCCGACTGCGCGGACGTGGCCCGCGGTTTCAGCCTGGGCGGAGTCGACTACGTGGTCAAGCCCTTTAACGGGGTGGAGTTGCGTTCCAGGGTGCGCAATCACCTGGAACTGCACGCCTATCGCACCCGCCTGGAACATCTGGTGGAGGAGCGGACCAGTGAGGCCGAGCTGCTCAAGGACGTGATTATTGAGGCCATGGGCGAGATGGCCGAGTACCGCGACCCGGAGACTGGCAGCCATATACACCGCACGCGCGAATATGTACTCCTGCTGGCCGAGGCCCTGAAGGCGGGCGGCCATTTCATGGCAGCGCTCACCCCGGATTACATCACCCTGCTGCACAAGTCCGCGCCACTGCACGATATCGGCAAGGTGGCCATTCGTGATTCAATCCTGCTTAAACCAGGGAAGCTGACCGCAGAGGAGTTCGAAGAAATGAAGGCCCACGCCATGTTCGGCGAAGAGGCCATTGCCAATCTCGAGCAGATGGCCGGCCATCCAACCTCTTTTCTGAGCTGTGCGAAGGAGATCGCCGGCAGCCACCACGAGAAGTACGATGGCAGCGGCTACCCGCGTGGCTTGGCCGGTGAGGCCATCCCGCTTGCAGGCCGTATCATGGCCGTGGCCGATGTGTACGATGCCTTGATCACCAAGCGCGTCTACAAGGAGGCTATGCGCCCCGAGGAGACGATGCACATCATGATCGAAGGCCGTGGCCGCCATTTCGACCCGGTTATTCTGGATGTCTTCCTTCAGGTAGAATCCAAATTCCGCTGCATAGCAGCCCGACATGTCGACTGAAAAGAAACCTGGTTATTTGCCTTAGCGTGGAGTCTCATGAAAAGCTTTCACAAGGAACTTTGGATGCACGTGCCCACTCGCCGGGCCTTCATCAACATCACCCCGCAGGTGGAGGAATGCCTGTGGGAAAGCGGTATCCAGGAAGGGTTGCTGCTTTGCAATGCGATGCACATCACCGCCTCGGTGTTCATCAATGACGACGAGTCCGGCCTGCACCACGACTACGAGCAGTGGTTGGAGCGGCTGGCCCCGCATGAGCCGGTCAACCAGTACCGCCACAATGGCTTTGAGGACAACGCCGATGCGCACCTTAAGCGTCAGGTCATGGGCCGCGAAGTGGTGGTGGCGGTGACCGGAGGCAAGCTCCATTTCGGTACCTGGGAACAGATATTCTACGGGGAGTTTGATGGCCGGCGGAAGAAACGGGTCCTGGTGAAAATTATCGGCGAGTGACCAGCGATGGCAGGTTGACCGCCCCGTGTGTGTGGCAGATACCAGCTGCAGCGAAGGAGTGTTGTGCCATGTTTCTATCCAATGTCCGCCGAGCCCTGCCGATCCTGCTGGCCGCCTCTACCTTGCTCTTCTCCTCCTGTTCAGACGAATCCCGCAGCAACGGGCTCTCCCGTCCCCTGACCCTGTTTGGCAACATCGATATCCGCGAAGTGCAACTCGCCTTCCAGGACGCGGGGCGAATTCGCGGCCTGCCCGTGGACGAGGGCGCCCGAGTGGAGCAGGGCCAGGTGCTGGCTGAACTTGACCCCACCCGCTACGAACTGGAACTTCGGCGGCTGACTGCCGAGGTGGCGGCCCAGACCCAAGTGCGCGACCGGCTGCGCCAGGGCAGCCGGCCCCAAGAGGTGGCGCGGACCAGAGCGGCCGCTGCTGCGGCGCGCGCGAGCCTGACAGACGCCGAGCTGCAGTTGGCGCGTAAGGAGCAGTTACGCACCACCAACCGTATTTCCGTGCAAGAGGTCGACACGGCGCGCACGCGCGTGCAGACCCTGCGCGCTAACTTCAAGGCCGCTGAAGAGGAGGTTTCGCTGGTCGTGGAAGGACCGCGGCGAGAAGACATCGCCGCCGCCGAGGCAAATCTTGCCGCCTTGGAGGCGGCCCGTGATCTGGCCGCGCAGCGGCTTGCCGATACCCGCCTGCTCGCTCCGGCCAGCGGCGTGATCCGTAACCGCATCCTCGAGGTCGGCGCCATGGCCGCGCCCGGCGCACCGGTGTTCACCCTGGCTCTGACCGACCCGCTCTGGGTACGCGCCTACATCAGCGAACCGGACCTCGGCCTGGTGCGCGAGGGCATGCGCGCCGAGGTGCGCACCGATACCTTGCCTGGCAAGGTCTACCAGGGCTGGGTCGGGTTTATCAGCTCCACTGCCGAGTTCACCCCGAAAACTGTGGAAACCACAGAATTGCGCACCAAGCTGGTCTACCGGGCGCGCATCTTTGTCTGCGACTCGCAGCAGGAACTGCGCCTCGGCATGCCGGTCACTGTGACCCTGACGCCTGATCAGCAGCCAACTCCGCTGCCTGCGTCGCCCTGCGACGAGGAACCCAAACCAGTGTCATGAACAGGCCCGCCCTGCCCATTGGACCGGAGGTTAAACCCGCGCCGGCCCTGGTGGTTGAGGACGTGGCCAAAACCTTTCCGCTACGCCAACAGCGACTGACCGCCTTGGACGGGATCAGTTGCACGGTTCAGCCCAACCGGGTGACCGGTCTGATCGGCCCGGATGGCGCGGGTAAAACCACCTTTATGCGGCTCTGCGCCGGTCTGCTGACTCCTGACCGGGGCCGCCTGCGGGTGCTCGGCATCGACGCGGTTGCTGCGCCGCTTGAAGTGCAGGCAACCATCGGCTACATGCCGCAGCGCTTCGGGCTGTACGAGGATTTGAGCGTGCAGGAAAACCTGGACCTGTATGCCGACCTGCAGGGCGTGCCCCGCGACCAGCGCGCTGTGCGCTACCGCCAACTGTTGGCCATGGCCGGGCTGGAGAAGTTCCGCGACCGCTTGGCTGGCCGGCTGTCCGGGGGAATGAAACAAAAACTTGGCCTGGTCTGCACCTTGGTGCGGCCGCCGCGCCTGCTCCTGCTCGACGAGCCCACCGTGGGCGTGGACCCGGTGTCGCGGCGCGAACTGTGGCATATCGTCTACCACCTGGTGGAGTCTGAGGGGATGAGCGTGCTGCTCAGCACCGCCTACCTCGATGAAGCCGAACGATGCGCCGAGGTGGTGCTCATCCACCAGGGTCGTATTCTGGGCCACGACGAACCGCACGCCTTCAGCCGCAAGGTCGCGGGCCGCACCTGGACCCTGGAGACCCGGGCCGAGGCCAGACGTGACCTGCAGCGACGGGTCAGCCACCACCCGGCTGTCCTCGACGCCCTCATCCTTGGCAGCTCCCTGCGGGTGATCACCCGCGCGGACGCGTCCGCGGACCTGGTGGACGTGGACGGGACCATGCACCTTGTCCCTGCTGAGCCGCGTTTTGAGGACTATTTTATCGCCAGTCTCAAGGCTGGTGACAGCCAAGCCGCTGAACAGACCGGTATTGCTCTGCAGCAGCGTAAACGGCCGACCAATGGTGGCGACATGATCACCGCCAATGACCTGGTGCGGCGCTTTGGCAACTTTGTCGCCGTGGACCGGGTGAGCTTCCGTGTGCGTAGGGGCGAGATCTTTGGCCTGCTCGGCGCCAACGGCGCGGGCAAGACCACCACCTTCCGCATGCTCTGCGGCCTGCTGCCCATCAGCAGCGGCGAATGCACGGTGGCAGGGCTCAACCTGCGCATCGCCGCGGCCGCAGCCAGGGCTCGTATCGGCTATATGGCCCAGCGTTTTTCCCTCTACGGCAACCTGACCATCCTGCAGAATCTTTGTTTTTTCAGTAGTGCTTACGGTTTGCGCGGTGCGCACCGCAGCCGCCAGATCGACTGGGCCTTGGCCACCTTTAGCCTGGAGCCCTACGCTGGCGTGGACAGCCAGACCCTGGCGCTCGGCTACAAGCAGCGGCTCGCCTTGGCAGTGGCACTCATGCACGAACCCGATGTGCTCTTCCTTGACGAGCCGACCTCGGGCGTGGACCCCCTTGCCCGACGTGAGTTCTGGGCGCAGATCAATAGCCTGGCCGACCAAGGGGTGACCGTGCTGGTCACCACCCATTTCATGGAGGAGGCAGAGTACTGCGATCGGCTGGTAATTATGGCTGAGGGCAGGGTGCTGGCCGAGGGCACGCCCGAGGACATGAAAGCGCGCTGTTGCGGGGCAGGGGAGAGGGAACCGACTATGGAAGAAGCCTTCATCAGCCTGCTGGAAACCAACGGTAACCAGGAAGGAGAAGCATGAAGGTAGGATCACTCATGCGCTTGCGGGGCATGATCCGCAAGGAATGGCTGCAGGTGATCCGCGATCCGTCGAGCATTGCCATTGCCTTTGTCCTGCCGCTTCTTCTCCTGCTCATTTTCGGCTACGGCGTCTCCCTGGACGCGCGCAATGTGCCCGTGGCCCTGGTGCTCGAGGAGCCGGGGCCGCAGACAATGCTCTTCACTGGCGGCTTCTTCCACTCTCCCTATTTCCAACCCGTGGTCACGCCGTCTATCCAGGAGGCAGAGGCGCTGCTGCGGGCCAACCGGGTGGATGGGATCATCTGGCTGCGGGCCAACTTCGAGCGCGACTATTTGCAGCGTACCTCGCCGCCGATCAGCGTCATTGTCAATGGCGTGGACGCCAACACCGGCCGACTGGTGCAGAACTACATCCAGGCTATCTGGTACAACTGGCTGGAACAGCAGTCCGAACGGGCCGGCCGCACCCTGCAGGCGCCCGTGGCCTTGGAGCCGCGCATCTGGTTCAACCCCCAGATCCGCTCCACCGACTTCCTCGTTCCAGGGGTGCTGGCAGTGATCATGACTCTGATCGGCGCCCTGCTCACCGCCCTGGTAATCACTCGGGAATGGGAGCGGGGCACCATGGAAGCCCTGCTCGTTACCCGTGTCTCGGTGAACGAACTGCTGCTCGGCAAGTTGATTCCCTATTTCATCCTTGGCATGGGCAGTCTGGCGCTCTCGCTGCTCATGGCCCGGTTCCTCTTCCATGTGCCGTTGCGCGGCTCGCTTTGGCTGTTAACCGCGACCTCGGCCCTGTTCCTGTTGGTGGCCCTCGGCATGGGGCTGTTCATCTCGACCATGGTGCGCTCCCAGTTCGTGGCCTCGCTCATCGCCATGATCAGCACCTTCCTACCCGCCTTTATCCTCTCCGGGTTCATTTTCGACATTCGCAGCGTGCCACCGGTGATTCAGGCTGTGACCCACTTGATCGCGGCCCGCTACTATGTGTCCATCTTGCAGACCCTGTTCCTGGTGGGCGACGTGTGGAGCGTGGTTGTGCCTAATGCCCTGGCCCTCGCAGCCATGGCCGTGTTTTTTCTCGGCCTGGTCTACCGGCGCACCCGGAAAAATCTCGAATAGCCTATGGTCAACCGCATCCTCGCCCTGATCGTTAAGGAGTTTCTCGCCCTGTTTCGCGACCGCAACAGCCGCATGGCCGTGGTCGTGCCGCCCATCCTGCAGTTGCTCGTGTTTGGCTACGCCGCCACCTTTGACCTGGAAAAAGTTCGCCTGGCAGTACTCAACGAGGATACGGGAGCGATGGGCCGGGAACTGGTCGGCCGTTTCGAGCGTTCGGTGGGGTTCGAGGTCATGGGCTATCTGCGCTCTGAAGAAGAGATCAAACCGCTCATCGACTCGACCCGCGCGCTCATTGCCCTGCGCATAGGTGAGCAGTGTTCCCAGCGGGCGGCACGCGGCGAGAGCTGCCCCGTGCAGGTGATCATTGACGGCCGCAACTCCAATACGGCCATGCTGGCGCTCAACTATGTGCGCACCATTGTCACCGATTTTAATCAGGAATGGGCCGAGCAGGTCAGCGGCACGAGCCTGCCGGCGCAGCTGACCATCCGCGCCTGGTTCAACCCCAACCTGGAGAGCCAGTGGTTCATTGTGCCCGGCATCATCGCCCTGCTGGCAATGATCGTCACCCTGGTGGTCACTGCTTTGTCCGTGGCGCGCGAGCGCGAGGCCGGCACCTTTGACCAGTTGCTGGTCACGCCGCTGCGGCCCGTGGAGGTTCTCATCGGCAAGGCCGTGCCCGGCTTGATCGTTGGCGTGGGTGAGGCCTCGCTGATCATCCTGGTCGCAATCTACTGGTTCCGGGTCCCGCTGGTCGGTGACTTGGTAACCCTCTACCCCGCGCTGGTCATCTATGTGCTATCCATTATTGGCGTGGGCCTGATGATCTCGTCGTTCTCGGCAACCCTGCAGCAGGCGCTGCTCGGCTCGTTCCTGTTCATCGTCCCAGCGGTGATCCTCTCCGGCTTTGCCACACCCATCGCCAACATGCCGCCGTTTATGCAGAAGCTGACCTATCTGGACCCAATGCGATACTTTTTGACGATTGTCCGGCGGGTCTTTCTTGAGGGGGCAGGGCTGGAGTACTTTTGGGGCGACATCTGGCCAATGTCGGTGATTGCCCTGGTGACGCTATCTCTGGCCACTTGGCTGTTCCGTCATCGGATGTACTGAATCGGGGGAGGGGAGGGGCGCGGTATCTCGATACACGATGATGCTCCGAGGTTGCCCGGTAGCAGGCAGCGGCCGCGTGCGCAGA
>JAVEYP010000050.1:0-8388 GCA_034003445.1 Desulfobulbus sp. | reverse complement strand
TTCGCCGGCTCGACCGGCTTCTGCCGAACCGCCGCAGGTTTTGCGGTCAGCGCCGTGACCGTGCATTACGGCGAGGAACCGGCAATCAGCGGCGCGCGCGGCATCTGTAACGTCTTCTTCAGCCACTGCAACCTCAGCTGTCGCTACTGCCAGAACCATCAGATATCCCGACAGGAAACAGACACGGGCGAGCGAAATTGGACCCTCGACACAGTGGTGGATGCCATTGTCCGGGTGCTCGACACCGGCATCGACCGGATGGGCTTTGTCTCGCCCTCGCACATGGTGGTGCAGATGGCGGCGATCATCACTGCAGTGCGCAGGCGCGGCTTCCGGCCCGTGGTCGTCTACAATTCCAACGGGTACGACCGGGTAGCGACCCTGCGCAGCCTTGAAGGCTTGGTGGACGTGTACCTGCCGGACTGCAAGTACATGGACCGTTCGCTGGCGGCGCACTGGTCCGGCGCAGCCGACTACCCAAAGGTCGCGGCCGCGGCGCTGGCCGAGATGTACCGCCAGAAAGGCAGCCTGCTCCATCTCGACGACCAGGGCCTGGCCGAGCGCGGCCTCATTGTCCGCCATCTGGTGCTGCCCGGGGCAGTGGCCAACAGCCTGCAGGTGCTCCGTTTTCTCGCCCAGGAACTCTCGCCCCGAATCACCCTGTCGCTCATGGCCCAGTACAACCCAACGCCTGCGGTGGCAGACGAGGTGCCCCTCAACCGGCGACTCCTTCCAGCCGAGTACGCCGAGGCGGTCGCCGAACTGGAGCGGCTCGGCTATACCAATGGCTGGGTGCAGGAATTCAGCAGTGCGGACCGCTATAACCCTGATTTCACCGCTGCCTCGCCGTTTGCCGAGGAGTCAGACAACTCCCGATCGAGCTGAAGAAAGGCCTTCAACCGCTGCGGCGCAGCAATAGAGCCGGCGTCGTCGAAGAGCACGTAGATGTGGTCTGGCCGAGTGAATTCGACGATACGCCGGAAGAATTCGAGCTCTTCTTCGGGCTTAAGGTGATTCAGATTGAAGAAGTGAAATTCGCTGAACCCCCGGGCCAGGTGCGGAGTCAGTTCGATGCCAAAGGAGTTGCTGAGCAGCAGGCCACGTTTGTTGGAGAGCGCGTTTTCCGTCTGGTACCGCCACAGCGCCTTACCCTGTTTGCACAGTTCACGGATCCAGGCGGGCTGGTCACGCCTGGTGCGGAAGTTGGCATAGGGGTAGGTGAGGGCGTGGATGGTGCGGCCGAACCCGAAAAACATGCCCAGGTCATCACCGATCTGGCCTGGCTTGGCGGGGTCGTCGATAATCAAGCGGTCGACCACGCCGCTGTGCCGGAGCAGGTCACGGGCAAAGAGAAAAGCCGAGCGACCTGACCAGTGCCAGGTCTCCTTGGGATAGAAATAGGGCTCGTCGCGGTGCGCGCGGAACAGCTCCAGCGGGTAGTAGAGGTCGTAGCGGCCGTTCTCCCGGCCAAGGTGCTGCAGCTGGCCGATCAGGTGGTCGCTTTGCGGATAGGCCCGGCAGGCGTCGCGGTATTTACGCTCGACCATGGGCGGCAGCTTATCCGGGTACACGGCAACATTGGTCGGGGCAAGGGTAATGGTCACCGGGAATCCGCGGCGGGTATAATAGTGGCTGACCGCGGCAAAGGTGCGGTCCATTTCGGTGACGAGCTCTTTTTTGGGCGTGGTCTGCTGCAGACAAAGCAGGTCAAAGACGATATTCGGTTCCTCCACCCGGTGCGAATTCATGAACACAAAGCCGTCCCGGCCAATAGAGATGTTCGGGGCGGGCGGGTCCTTGAGCAGGTAGAAGCGCATCTTCCGGTACAGGGCATTGGCCTGGCGACGGAAGCCGACCCGGTCTTTGAGAAAGTTGTCCAGGGCTTCGATGTACTGCGGCGGGTTTTCGCGCAAAAGCGATAAGGGCGGCAGCGGTGACATCCGCCGGTTCTCCAAGTTCTGCAGGAAGGCGCTGTCGCCCCTTCCCAGGCCGATCAGTGCCGGCAGGCTGAGCAGCGCTACCAGCAGGACGATCAACAGCCGCGCCGGCCAGCGCATGCACAATCGCTTGGAAGCAGGCTTGGCCATCTCAGAAACGGAAGTAGAGGAAGGGGCTGTAAGTGCCGGCAAGCACATAGACGTAGCACAACGCGAACAGGCCGAACAGGGACACCACCCGCCAGGAGGCGTGCACCCGGGCTGCAGCGCGCTGTCTTATCCCGTCTGGTCCGGACGGGAGCGCCTGCCGCAGCCGGCCGCTGAGCCGTTCCACCAGCGGCGTGACAAACAGGAAGGCGAGCAGGAAGGAGATCATCTGCTCGTGGTTGACCAGGTGAAGAAAAGGCGCGGCCTGCTCCGCGGTTGATAGCCCGGCCATGGCCCGGAAAAAGGCCAGGGCCTGGCCCATGTCGTCGGCGCGAAACAGCACCCAGCCGGCCATCACCGCACCGACGGCGTACAAATGCCGCACGATTCGCGGCGAACTCCGCAGCACCCGGGCCAAGCCGAGCCGCTCGACAATGAGCAGCACCCCATGGAACAGGCCCCAGGCAACAAAGGTGTAGGCCGCGCCATGCCACAGGCCGCAGAGCAGGAAGACCACGAACAGGTTGACCAGGGTCCGCGCTCGACCGCACCGGTTGCCGCCCAGCGGGATGTAGAGGTAGTCGCGGAACCAGGTGGACAGCGAGATGTGCCAGCGTCGCCAGAACTCGGTGATCGACTGGCTGAAGTAGGGGTAGCGGAAGTTGCGCGGCAACCGGAAGCCAAGGATCAGGCCAATGGCAATGGCCATGAAGCTGTAACCGCAGAAATCGAAGTAGATTTGCAAGGTATAGGCCACGCTGCCGGTCCAGGCAGCCACCCCGTCCAGGGCCTCGCCGGGCAACCCAAACACCCGGTCCGCCACTGCGCCGAGGTTGTTGGCAATAAGCGTCTTCTGCGCCAGGCCGATGACGAACAGCCGCAGACCAAAGGCGATCCGTCCGGCAGTGATGCACCGGCGGACCAGCGCCTTGGCAATAGTGTGGTAGCGGACAATCGGCCCGGCCACAATGTGCGGGAACATGGCGATGTACAGACCAACATTGAGCGGCGAGGATGAATAGGTCGCCACCCCGCGGTAGACATCAATCAGGTAAGAGATGCCGTGGAAGGTGAAGTAGGAGATGCCCAGCGGCAGGTGCGGCACACGCACCTCGCCGACCTGCACGCCGAACACATCCGGCAGCACCTGGGTCATCGCAAAGGCGAAGTATTTATAATAGAAGAGCAGGGCGCAGTTGGCCGCGATGCCCAGACCAAGAAAGAGTTTGCGCCGGTCGGGCAGGGGGGCGCGGCCAACCAGCAGGCCAAACAGATAGTTGATGGCCACAAAGGCGAGCAACACGCCGATGTACTTGTGTTCGCCCCAATAGAAGAAGGCCAGGCTGAAGAGAAAGAACGTGAGGTTGCGCCAGGGCAGGGCAAAGTAGCAGACCAAAAAAAGCGGCGCAAACACCGCAAGAAAGACGACCGAAGGGAAAAGCATGCAGTCACGGCACAAGGGACAACGGGAATCGGACGGCGGCACAGGGCCGACAGCGCAGGAAGGGCCGGGAGTACTGCCCGCCGCTCCGCGGAAGGGACCTTTTTACCGGCCGGGCCGGACCCTGTCAACCCTTTCCCCGGAGTCTCCAGCGGCCAGACAGGTCCTGCCCACGCCGCCCACGATGATCACCAGACAGCCGGCCAGTTGCAGGGGCGAGAGCGACTCGCCAAACAGGGTCCAGCCAAACACGACCACCGCAATCGGCTCAAAATAGGCGAGCGTGCCAAAGGTGGCGGCAGGCAGACGGCTGAGGGCGTAGACCGCGCAAAGGATGGCGAGCAAACCTGGCACCAGGCCGGTACCGACCAGCCAGGGCCAGGTCCACAGCGGCAGGTCGGGTCGATTGACCATGCAGAGCGGCAGCATGACGAGCCCGCCGGTGAGCAACTGGTAGAAAGTGCGAGTATACACAGGCACGGCCGCGTCGATCACCCGGTTAATAAGGATAAAGGCCGCGTAGCAGACCATGGCCAGCAGGCCCAGGCCAATGCCGCGCAGGTGACCCGAGCCGGCCGAGAAATCAATGCGGAACCCCATCATCATGGCAAAGCCGAACAGGGCCAGGCCAATACAACCACCACTCGCGAGGGTCAGGCGCTCACCAAGAAACAAGTGGGCGTAAAGCGCGGCGGCTGGAGGTGCCAGGTAAACGAGCATGATGGCATTGGCCATGGTGGTGTGCTCCATGGCGCGGACATAGCAGATGATAAACCCGGCAAGCATTGTCCCGTTTATCAGCACCGGCCAGGACGGCCAGCACCGCACCAGACTCAACTGACCGGTGACCAGCAGAAAGAGCAGCATGAAACCGGCGCCGAGCGCGAGTCGGAAAAAGGTGATGACCTCAGCGCCCAGGCCGGTGACCTTGGCAAACACGCCCACAGTGCCCATACCCAGGGCAGAGAGGATGGCGGCGGCGATTGCAATGAGATCCATAAGGGGTGTGCGGGTGGGAGAACAGGTTGACCGGCAGGCTGCCGGCGGCGGGCGCCACTGTACCGGGTTCCGCTCAAAAGGAAAACCTTGGGACAAACGGCCGAATGGCCCTGATTCCACGCTGCTCCCTTGCCCTTGCCGGTCTTCCGTGGAAAGTCATTGACTTTACAGACAGATCGTTCAATTATGAACCGTTTATTTCAGCACAAAGCAGAATCTGCAAGGAGTGGCCGCATGCACCTCTCGCACAACGATGATCCCACCCTGGAAGATGCCTTTACACAGGACGCCTTTCTCGATGAAGTCTGCAGGCAGATCAGTACCTGTACTCCTCCCAAGGGCATCGGCATCAACGGCTACTGGGGAACCGGGAAGACCAGCGCTCTCTTGCAGGTGTACTACCATCTGACAAACACTGTGCCTTACGGGCAGAAACCGTCCGGGTCATCTGCGCGGCATCTGACCAAGGATATTTATCCTGTCTGGTTTGAGGCCTGGCGGTACCAGCACGAGAGTTTGCCGATCGTAGCCCTGCTCAATGAGATCCGCCAGCAGATGGGGCTCTGGGCTACCGTTCAGCAAAAGGCGGAAAAAATCGGTGGCGTTGTTGCTACGTTCGGTGCCGTTGCGATTTTCGATACAGTCATCAATGTAGTGAGCGGCGGCCTGCTAAAGAACGCCTCCGGGAAACTCCAGCAGATAGGGGAGACCTGGGAAAAAGAGCGGTTTCAGAATCCGCTCGAGGGACAGGCGGTTCGCACCCTAATGCAGGAGGCTATTAATACAGCGCTGAAGAACAAGGGGAAGAAAAAGTTGGTCATCTTCATCGACGACCTTGATCGTTGCGAACCGTCAACAGCCCTGCGGCTCATGGAAGGCATCAAAATTTACCTCAACCTCAACAATTGTGTGATTGTTTTTGGTATGGACCAGCGGCAGGTTGAACGGGCGCTCGAGGCTGCTCTGGCGCTGAAGAGCGGCAGCAACGCGGTGCTTGACACTGCCTATTATGCCAGTGAGTACCTGGAAAAAATTTGTCAGGATATTATCCACCTGCCATTGGCCGACAACGAGCAGAAGTCAAAATACCTGTACGAGTTACTGCAAAAAATACTTAGTGATGAGACCCAAAAGCAACAACAAAAATTTGCCGACCAGATAAAAAACATTACAGACACGTTTGATTGTCTTCCGTGCAACCCCAGAAAGATAAAGGCCCTGGCCAATCGACTGGCCAGCATGATCCGCCGGTACACCGAAGTTGCCTCGACAGATCCTGCACGAGCACCAGGATCATCACCGACAATTCTCCAAGCGAAATTGTGTTTCATTGTTGCCATTTTGTACTGCTTCCACCGTAGCGTTTTTGAACAGTTGCAGCGCAGGCCCGAATATATCCAGTCAGTCCTCGAATATGCTGATGATCCAGATATACGTCAGGAAAAATACTCCCCCATGAAGGGTATACAGCCTTCCAGAAATGCCTCGCTCGAATTGCCTGTCAACCCGAGTGACAGCAATGTCTTCCGGCTGCATCAACTGCTTTTGGATATCGAAACGATAACTGCCGAAGAAATCAAACCGTTCGTGGTGTTATGAAATCTCGCCTCCTGGCCTCGACAGCATGGGCAGTGACCGGTTTCCTGCAACCGCCGGAGCCGCCGTTACGCGACGAATTCCTCGATCCGGCAAATAATCACGAGCTGTTGCGTTACTACCAGACTCTCCGGAAGAAATACCTCTACTCCTCCAATTTTGGCCTGGCTTTAGACGATAGGGATATCACCACTACCGGCAGACCAGTACCGCTGAATAACCTCTTTGTCCCACCACTGGTCGGCGCACGGCAACTCACTCCTGAAGACATCATTCAATGGGAAGGTCATCCGGACAGCAAGCATTTGCAGGAAGTGCACCAGGCGTTGCGGCACAGTGCGCGTCTGTTTTTGCTCGGCACTCCGGGAACCGGCAAGACCACCCTGATACACTGGTTGATACTGGCGCTTACCTATAGTGGCAACAACCATGTCAAGGGGGCGCTGGGTCAGGTAATTCCTTTTGCCTTCTTCCTCCGGGACTTGCCGCTGAAGGGTGTGCTAACCTGGGAGCAGCTGTGGGAGCGTTGTGTGACCCAAACCGGCGTGGAACTCGAATCAACACTCTTGAGCGTGCTTGTGCAGAACGGGCAGGCCTTTTTTCTTTTCGATGGACTGGACGAGGTGGCTGACTCGGTCGTGCGCAAGGGACTTGGGCAGGCCCTGCTCGATGGCATGAACCGCTACCAGCGCTGCCGGTTCCTGGTGACCTCCCGACCGGTTGGTTTTTCCGCTGCATCATTTTTCGGCCTGGTTGAAGAAACTGCACCTGAGGATGAACTCGAGAGCATCCAGAATGCTCCTGAATTCTCTGCTCCCCACCTGTACCTGACCCGAAAAAGGGCAGCAAAAGCATCAGGGGATGAAGTCGCAGCAACAGGAGCCGTGGCCCCGCTCTTGAGGACCGCTTTCCTGGCACCGTTCAATACCAGCCAGGTGAAACAGTTCGCTGTCAACTGGTTCAGCCAGTACGAGCCCAACACCTCGGTCCACGTTCAGCGCGTGACCGACCTGCTGGACCGAGTTGCTGCCAACGATGGTCTGAGCCGGTTGAGCCGTATCCCGGTGCTGCTCAACATGATCTGCTTTATCCACGCCCGCCGGGCCCGTTTGCCCGATGGCCGGGTGGAACTGTACGAGCGGATTGCCCAGACCTACCTGGTTGCCCTTGACCAGGCCAGGGGACTCGAACTGCCAGGTAAAGACCTGAACGTTGACTACCAGGACCTGAGTAACTGGCTGGCCACCCTGGCCTTGACCATGATGCAGAAACGCCGGGGTGAGGAAGAGGGGGCGGTCCAGGTGGAGAGGAAGGATATCGAGCAGATTCTTTCCCAGGGGTTGGAGGAAAAAGGTCTGAGTGAGCAGGAGTGTGGGCTCCAGTGTCAGGCCATCCTCCGCTATTTCATCCGCCGAAGCGGTTTTCTTGTCCCTGTGGGGCAGCGGCAGGGGGAGGAGGTCTATGCCTTTAACCATCTCTCTTTTCAGGAATATTTCGCGGCCCGGGCCCTGGATGAAAAGATTTCTTTTTTCACCACGGAGAGGGAGTGGCGTGAACTCCGAACCCTTCTCGATCAGCCACAGTGGCAAGAAACCTTTGTCCTGCTCTTTGAAATGCAGCCGTCCGTGAAAAGGGCCGACCACCTGGCTGACCTGCTCTTTGGCGAAAAACAGCAATATCTCGCCTCAAACGAATCAGAAAACGACAAACTCTCCGATCTTCTTCCTGGCTGGCTCGTAGCGGTCCAGGTTGCCATGAACACGGCAGTCCGCCTTGGCTACCAACGGCGTGACCGCCTTATCAAGGGGGCTTGGGGCGTGGCTAACCCTTATCTTTTGGGGGGCATTAACATACCGGATCGTCGCTTATTCGAGAATACTCAAAAAGTGATTAGTTTTCTCCTGCACGACCGGTTTACCAGTCTCGGCCACTTCAGGGAAATAACATCTGGGCAGCCGAGGCTCCTCCTCTCTGGCGTGACCATCGCCAATCTTGAGGTGTTGGGAAATCTCACCAACCTGCAAGAACTTGACCTGAGCAACACCTCAGTGAGCGACCTTCAGCCCTTGGCCCAGCTCATCAACCTGAAATTCCTTTCCTTGACCAACACCTCGGTGAACGACATTCAGCCCTTGGCCCAGCTCACCAGTCTGGGAGTGCTTTTCTTGGGCAACACCTCGGTGAACGACATTCAGCCCTTGGCCCAGCTCACCAGCCTGGAAGCGCTTTTTTTGACGAACACCCCGGTGAGCGATCTTCAGCCCTTGG
>JAVEYP010000049.1:0-8397 GCA_034003445.1 Desulfobulbus sp. | reverse complement strand
CCAGCGCGCCGAGCTGACCCCGATCCCCTCGGTAAATTTCAACAATTTCTTCATCGGCCAGGGCGTGACAGTCTCCGACGTCAGTCGCGATTACAACCTGTTCATCACCCGGCAGCTCGAGGCCAAGACCATCGACTACGGCGAGGAGGCGGGCCGCTCAAACACCCTCTCCGAACTGGAGCGCATTTTCAATGTCACCGAGAACAACCTGGCCGGCTCCATTGACAACTTCTTCGACGCCTGGCAGGGGCTCTCCACCAACCCGGGCGGCGCAGTGGAACGCGACCTAGTCTTCCAGCACGGCCAGCTCCTTGGGGACGCCTTCCGTAGCATCACCACCGAACTGGACCGGGTAGGGCAGAACCTGAACCAGGAGATCCTGGCCGGGGTTGCCTCACTCAACCAGAAGCTTGTGGCCATCGCCGACCTTAACCAGCGCATCAATCTGGTCGAGGTCTCCGGCCAGACAGCGAACTCGGCCCGTGACCAGCGTGACCTGCTGGTCCGCGACCTGTCCGAGACCCTCGGCGTGCAGACCTACACCGACAACCGTGGCATGCTCGCCGTACAGCTGCCTGGCAGTGTGCCGCTGGTGCACGGCGACCGGGCTATGACCATCACCACAGTAACCACAGGCGCGGATGTCAACCTGCAGGTACAGGTCGCTGGCCGCGCCCTGGACGTGACCTCGGTCAACCTGGGTGGCCAGTTCAAGGGGATATTCGAGATGCGCGACTCCTTTATCAATGGCCTGCGTACCGACCTGGACACGCTGGCCGCCAACATCGCCACTGCGGTCAACACGGAGCACGCCAAAGGCTACGCGGCCGACGGCACCACCGGCCTGAACTTCTTCGCGGATCTGGGCGGCCTGACCACCAACCAGGCCCGCCACCTGCGGGTCGAGCTGACCGGCGGCGCGCAGATTGCTGCAGCCGGCAATCCCGACGGGGCTCCGGGCGACAACGAAAACGCCCTGCGCATTGCCGCCCTGGAGGTGAGCCACACAGTGGGGACGAGTAACGACACCTTCGAAGAATTCTTCAGCCAGCTGGTGGCCACAGTCGGCAGCGAAGCAGCGCGCAACAACCTGGCCCTGACCGGGGCCCGGGACGCCACGGTGCAGCTGCAGAACCTGCGCGACGGCTTCTCCGGCGTCAGCCTGGAGGAGGAGATGATCGACCTCATTCAGTACCAGCGTGGCTTCGAGTCCTCGGCCAAGTTCCTCTCCACCGTGGACGAGATGATGGCCGTCATTCTCCAACTCAAGGGGTAAGCTATGAAAGCCACCCAGCAGACCACCTACCGGATGCTCGGCACGCGTCTCAACGACGTGTCCGCCCAGCTCGAGAAGCTGCGCAGCATGGGCGCCTCCGGTAAGAAGCTGACCGTTGCCTCGGACGACCCGGCCTCGGTGCGGCCGGTGCTCAACACCCGCAAGCAACTGAGTAACGTCGACCGCTACCTGGAAACCCTGGGCCGGACTGCAGACACCATGGCCGCTGCCGATAGCCAACTCAGCCAGGTGGAAAACATCATGCAGCGGGCCAAGGAGGTTATGACCGGTGCGCGGAACGGCATACTCAACGGAGCGGACCGCACCATCCTGGCGGACGAACTCGTGCAGCTGCGCGAGCAGCTCATCGACACGGCCAACGGGTCTGTGGACGGACGCTACCTGTTCGCCGGCTACCAGGAAACCAGCCCGCCCTTTGCCGTCAACCCGGCCTACGACCCCGCCATCTACAACCCGACCGACTCGGCCACCTGGCCGGTCTCCTACCAGGGCGATGGCAACGTCACCCGACTGGAGATCGATACCGGCGAGACCATGCAGGTGAACCTTAGCGGCAGCGACCTGTTCCTTGGTGCGGCCAGTTGGGATACGGTCGGCGCAAACTCCATTGATAGCGGCCGTTTTGACCTGTTTGCCGAACTCACCAGGGCCGAGGAGGCCCTGCGCGCCGGCGATCAGGCGGCCATGCAGGCGAGCCTCACCGACCTGGAGGGCGCAGCCGACCAAAACCGGCGACTGCGTGCCCAGATGGGTGTGCGCGCCAGCCGAGTGGAAACCGCCAAGGACTACCAGGCGGGACTGAAGGTTGATCTCAAGCAGATCCTCTCGCGCTACGAGGACGCCGATGCGATTGCCGTCTTCAATGACATCATCAAGCAAGAGAACGCCTTCCAGGCGGCCTTGAACGTCACCGGCAGGGTCGCGCAGCTCTCCATCCTCGACTACTTGTAGGCCGGCAAGCCGGCAAAATCGCTTGCCCTTTTTCCCTGTGTACAGGATAGTTGCGCCGGGGAACAAGAGCCCGGCGACCAGGCACGCCCGGCCGCCCCTTCTCTCAAATCCCGGGACTCGAGCCCGAAAGCGCAACAGGTGGACGCATGCTGGTACTGACCAGAAAACCCGGCGAAGGGATCATCATCGGTGACAACATCACCATCCGCATCATTGAGGTGAAGAGTGGCGGCATCCGCATCGGCATCGACGCGCCCGCCGACACTAAGATCTACCGCCAGGAAGTGTACGACCGGATTCGTCAGGAAAACATCGAGGCCGCGGCCGGCTGGGACATGACCGACCTGGACGCCCTGAGTGATCAACTTGCAGACAGGACACAAAAAAAATGAACACCCTGCAGACCCGATTCGGCGAAGTGAGCTACGACCAAGACCAGATCATCCATTTCCCCGAAGGGCTGATCGGCCTGGACCAACTGCGCCGCTTCCTGGTGATGCCCAACCGCAAGGAGGGGCCACTGTTCTGGATCCAGTCCATCGACGACCCGGACTTCGCCATTGTGGTCACCGACCCCACCCATTTCTGCCGCGACTACCTGATCGCACCTGACGAGCGGGAACGGGAGAAGCTCGGTATTGACACGGACAGTGTCTGTCACGTCCTGGTCGTTGTGTCGATCAGCGAGAGCCGCGAGATCACCCTCAACCTCAGTGGCCCTATCCTTTATGCGCCGACCAGCAATCGAGGATTGCAGGTGATCCTCGACGACCCCCGCTACGACACACGCACCCCCCTGCCCAAAGCCCCGGCCGGCTGACCGCCGAGCCATCCGCCCTGCCGCCGGACCGCTCAGGTCCGGCTTTTTTTTGTCGACACGAAAGACCGCTTAAGCCCGCCGGCGATCAGGCCGATAAGTGCGTGGAGAGACAGAGAGCGTACCAAGAGAGTTGCTGCGTTTGTATCGTTGACACCCCGACCAACCAATGGACGGTCGGGGCGGAAAATTCATGGAGGAAACCATGGCTTTAGCGATCAATACGAACGTCGCGTCCCTGAATGCCCAGAGAAACCTTGCCAAGTCCCAGGGTGATTTGGCCACCTCGATGGCACGGCTGAGTTCCGGCCTGCGCATCAACTCCGCCAAGGACGATGCCGCCGGACTAGCAATCTCCGACCGGATGACCGCCCAGATCCGCGGTCTCAACCAGGCGGCCCGCAACGCCAACGACGGCATCTCGCTGGCCCAGACCGCGGAAGGCGCGCTCCAGGAGTCGACCAACATCCTGCAGCGCGTGCGCGAACTGGCCGTGCAGTCTGCCAACGACACCAACTCCCCCTCGGACCGGCTGTCCCTGCAGGCCGAGGTCGATCAGCTGATCACCGAGATGGACCGGATTGCCACCTCGACCTCCTTTAACAACCGTCCCCTGATCGATGGTTCGATGACCGGCGCGACCTTTCAGGTCGGCGCCAACGCCGGCGAAACCATCACCTTCGCCATCGGCGACGCCCAGGTGGCGGCCCTGGGCGTGGATAGTGCATCCGTGGCCACGGCTGCTGATTCGTCGACCACCATCGGCCTGGCCGACATCGCCCTTGGCACCATCGACTCCATACGCGGTGAACTGGGCGCGGTGCAGAACCGGTTCGAGTCCACCATCGCCAACCTGAACAACGTAGCCGAGAACCTGTCCGCCGCCCGCTCGCGCATCATGGACGCAGACATTGCCCAGGAAACCTCGGCAATGACCCGGGCCAACATCTTGCAGCAGGCCGGCGTGGCTATCCTCACCCAGGCCAACCAGACCCCGCAGCTCGCCCTACAGCTCCTCCAGGGCTGATCAGCGATCGTTGACTCTTGCCACTGGGGACAGTCATTCGGCGGTCCCCAGTTTTTTTTGAGTAAAAACGAGTGGCCGCTGTTTTTTCAGCGACGTGCCAATGGCACCGGCAAACTGGAACGGATTGCCACACAAGGGGAACCGGACCGCCATCAATGGCGCGGTCGGGCCGCGGGCAAGCGGGATCATTTTTTTAAAAAAAAAGGGCTAAAGGTTCGGGCGGGCTGTTTCGATAAGACAAGCAAAGGGAACGAAACCCAAATGGCCGGGAACAAACAGTACTCCACAGCAACCGAAAACCCACAGGAGGCAGCCAGCAGCGACACCACCCCACCGCAGGACCAGAGCAGTAAAAAAACAGCAGTAAACCGGCAAGGATGCCACCGTACGACACGCCCATTCAATATTCATGGAGGAATATCATGGCACTAACAATCAACACAAACGTAGCCTCTCTCAACGCTCAGCGTAACCTCGGCGTCTCTCAGTCCAACCTCGCGAAGTCCATGCAGCGTCTCTCCAGTGGTCTTCGCATCAACTCGGCCAAGGATGACTCAGCCGGTCTGGCCATTTCCGACCGGATGACCTCCCAGATCCGTGGCCTCAACCAGGCGGCCCGCAACGCCAACGACGGTATCAGCCTGGCGCAGACCGCCGAGGGCGCGCTCCAGGAAACCACCAACATGCTGCAAAGGATTCGCGAACTGGCGGTCCAGGGCGCCAATGGCTCCAACGATACGAGTGACCTCGCTTCCATCCAGGGTGAAATTGATCAGCTGGTGGAGGAGATCACCCGTGTCGCCGAATCCACCAAGTTCAACGGCAAATTGCTTCTTGATGGCAACTTGGATGTAACCTTCCAGGTTGGCGCCAATGAAGGAGGTGAACAAACCATCGGGCTTGAGCTTACTCAGGCTTTTGATGCTGCAGGCTTGAGTGTTGATAGCCTTGATGTTGAGACTGATAATGCCTCCGCGCAGACCGCCATCACCTCTGTCGACGATGCCCTGGCTTTGGTCGACGTCGCCCGGGGTGAACTCGGCGCCAAGCAGAACCGATTCGAATCGACCATCGCCAACCTAAACAACGTGTCCGAGAATCTCTCCGCCGCCCGCTCACGCATCCTGGATGCAGACATTGCCCAGGAGACCTCCAGCATGACTAAAAGCAACATCCTGCAACAGGCGGGCGTCGCCATTCTGGCCCAGGCCAACCAGGCGCCGCAGCTGGCCCTGAGCCTGCTCCAGTAAGCCTCTTTTCCGGAGGGACCGGTTCACCAGTCCCTCCGGCCCCGCTTTTTTGCACGCATGACACGGAGGGAGAGCCATGTTAACCGAAGCAATCGCCATGACCGGCGCCATTGCGCCCCGGGCGCATGAACCGGCCCGGCAGGTGGAGCGCGGCCGAGAGGAGCGCCAGGAGGTGCAGAACAGCACCCAACAGAGGAACACGCAGCCGGAAGAGCTGCTCAACCAGATCAAAACCATCACCGAGAACGGACTCTACTCGGTCCGCTTTGAACGCGACAACGGCTCGAACAAACTCATCGTCAAGATCACCGACAGTGAAACCGACGAGGTAATCCGCCAGATTCCTACGGAAGAACTACTCGAACTGAGCCGGCAGCTCGAAGAACTGCGCGGCAACCTTGTCGACACCGCCAGCTGAGTCCCTGTGGAGACCCGATCATGACCATTCAATTCGGCGGCCTGGCCACGGGGCTGGACACCAGCTCCATTATCGACCAATTAATGAACCTGGAGCGCCGGCCGCTCACCCTGATGGAGAAGGACAAGACCTGGCTGAACAGCCGGCTCAAGGCCTTTACCGAATTGGACACTAAGCTCAAGAACTTTGCCGACGGCATCAAGGACCTGGGCACTGCCACTACCCTGCTGCAGCGTTCCACCCGGCAGGGCTCCGACGCCTTTTTTACGGCCAGGGTGTCCAGTAGTGCCCAGGCCGGGGCCAGCTACGAGGTGGAGGTGGTCTCCCTAGCCCAAGCGCAGAAGTCGGTGAGCGAGGGCGTGGCCAGCAAAAACGACGCGCTGTTCGGTACCGGCACGCTGAGCCTGGCCCTGGATGGAACCAGCCACAGTCTTGCCATCAACGAGGACGATAACTCGCTGGCCGGCATCATGGCCGCGATCAACAGGGCTGACCTGGGCGTGACCGCGTCGATCATCAACGACGGCACGGCCGCACCGCACCGCCTGGTGCTCACCGGAAACGACGTGGCCAAGGCCTTTACCCTGGACGCCAGCGGCCTAAGCGGCGGCACCACGCTCGACCTGGGTACGCCCGTCCAGCAAGCAACGCGGGCGCACATCCGCGTGGACACCATTGACATCTACAGCGATGCGAACACGCTCACCGAGGCAGTCCCGGGCGTAACCGTGGACCTGATCAAAGCCGAGGCCGGCACCACCACCAACCTAAACGTCACCGTTAACCGGGCCAGCATCAAGACCACCATTGAGACCTTTGCCAAGGGCTACAACGAGGTGGTCAGCTTTATCACCTCACAATCAGCCATGAACGGCGGCAAGGGCGGGATACTGGGCGGTGATTCCGGCATCAACACGGTCAAACGACGCCTGCAGGCCATGCTCACCCAGCCGCTGGCCAACAGCGGTGTGTTCACGGCCCTGTCGCAGCTCGGTTTTGAGACGCAGAAGGACGGCACCCTGAAGGTGAACGAAAAAACACTGTCCGCGGCCATTGACGGGAACTTGGACAGCGTGGCCAGCCTGCTGGCCGGCGAGACCGGTATGAGCGGCGTTGCCGGGCAGTTCCAGGACTACCTGGGCACCCTGACCGACAGGTATAGCGGCCTGCTGAAAGGTCGCAAGGACAATATCGACAGCAACCTGAAGCGCCTTGATACACGCATCGTCTCCATGGAGATGCGGCTCGAAAAGCGGCAAGGAATGCTGGAGAAACAGTTCGGTGCCATGGAAAACTTGATCAGCGGTCTCAACGCCCAGTCCAGCTACCTGAACCAGCAGATGACGATGATTTCCAATATGATGAGCGGGAGCAAAAGATGAACGGTTATACCAACCAGTACCTGGCCAACACGGTCCTTTCCGCCTCGCCGGAGCAGCTGTTGCTCCTGCTCTACGACGGTGCCGGCCGCTTCCTAGCCCAGGCCATCCAGGCCATCGAGGCTGGCCAGACCGATAAACGGGCCTACTTCATTAACAAGGCATCGGCCATTGTCTCGGAATTCGCCGCCACCCTAGACCGCTCACAGGATGCCACCCTGGCCGATGACCTGACCGCGCTCTACGGCTACATGCTGCGACAGCTGATGCAGGCAAACCTGAAAAACGACGTAGAACCGCTCGTCGAGGTCAAGGGTCTACTCGCCGAACTGCGCACCGCCTGGGCGCAGGCCATCGAGATCAGCAAGGAGGAGAAACGGCAGGCGGCCGGAGCGCTCGCACCCCTAACTACGCCCAGGGCAACGGTCGCGGGTGCGTCGGTGGCCACCATGACCCCATCTATGACCAGCTCAGCGGCGGCCATGGCTGCCTACAAACCCCTGGCCATGGCAATGTGACATGTACGCCACCATTCTTGACCGAACCATCGATCAATACCGGGAACTGGCACGGTTGAACGGCCAGATCGAACAAGCGGTGTACGGTGGCGACTACGAGCGCAGCGAACAGCTCTGCCGGACTGTGAGTGAGTTGCAGGACGCGGTGCGGGCCGACAACAGCGCCGTGCTCGCCATGCTGCGGGAGCACGGCGATGACCACGATGGAAGGATGATGGCACTGCTCGCCCTCATGCAGGAGATCCAGGAGCGTAACCAGCGGCTCTTGCCACACCTCAACGCGGCGCTGGCGGTGCAGCGCAGCGAACTGCACGCCTTGCGCAAAGGCTGCGCACTTCTCCAGGGCTATAAGCAGCCAGGGGTGCAGGCGGGCAGGCGCATCTCCTCGACTCACTGATCCCTGCTGCGGACCAGAGCGGCCGCTCCGCCCTCTCCGCCCCAAAGCGTTAAAAAGAACTTTTCATCCCGATGCGCTTATGGCAAGGTAGCGAACATCTCCCAGCCACATTCCAGCAGCAGGTAACACCTTGCCATCACAGAACAGTTGTGTACTCGATCTGAAAGACAAAACCCCACTGCAGGCCGATGTGCCGCTCACCGGCACGGCCGATCGGGAACAGCTGACCTGCTTCTCTGGCCAGGCCGCACCGCCGGCTCTGGCACTCCACTTTCCCCCCGCCACCCTGGCCCCGGAACGGGTCGTTACCAGCCGCACCTGCCTAGTGACCGTGGACCTGGGC
>JAVEYP010000048.1:0-8498 GCA_034003445.1 Desulfobulbus sp. | reverse complement strand
GCATGTTGGTCTCCGTTCGCTGATGGGTGCCGGATAATTTCTCGATACAATATCACATCTGCCTAATTTATCGATAAAAATCGAAATTTTACTGTACTTTTACTGCAGCTATTTTTCGAGGAACCCTGAAATAAAATTTTTGGAAGACCATGACGATTGGAAAGGCGAACATAGCTACGGAGAAGAAGGCGGAAAGGCAACGCTGGCTCCTGATTCATGGCCGGAAGACGAGAACGGCGGCTATTGGGCATGGTATACATTAGGACCGTCAAAAGCTTCTAACGAGGACTACCAATACGATTTGACGGCGTTGTTTGCGCAAGGCCCCACACGGTCGTTTCGCCTTGAGCTTTGGAGCTCTACAGGGAGGGGCTGTGCGGAATGAACAAAAAAGCTTGGAAAGCTTATCTCCTCAAGGAGTACAAGGAAAGGCCCGAATTGAAGTTGAATGGAGTACAGCTTGAAAGAGAGATGCTGCTCATCCCCCTCAATCTCGATGCCGCCAAAGTCGAAGCCGAATATCCTGATGATCTGGACGAGTGCCTCAAACCCATTGATGATGCACTCAGTACCCTGACTATGGTCCACCCGCAGATCGACCAAATCGTCAAAAAGGCTTCCAGGCAGATGAAAGAAAAGATTTAAAGGTCACCTGAATCCGTGACGCTTTAGCTCAGGCTGGTGCAAGCCAGTCTCGCACTGGCAATTTTGGGAGATCATGGTTTCCGCATCCTGTTTCAACCGCACGCTACGGCAACATTGGCGTCTTGGTCCTTGAAATTTCAATACAATTCTGACCAGCAGGTGCACTTCTCCTGTGGCTGGTCACTCTATCCCCACCGTTGCGCTCAGCGGGCCGGGACAAGGTGCTCGTATACCCCCTGAAAGGCGGCAAACACGGGACAGTGGCGACTGAAGCGCAAGATACGTCGCCGGCCCGTGCTGATCATCCGGCCCGCCAGATAGATCAGTTCCTGGATCACCGTACGAATGCGGCGGCGCCTGCCCGGGTGGCGGATCGGGGCGAACTGGCCGAGCAGCCCCATCTGGCCGATGGCCCGCAGGATGTTGTAGGCAAAGGCGCCCAGGGCCATGACCAGGGCGTTGGTGGCGAACGTGCCGCTGGGCAGCCGCTCCAGGTCGAGGTCGGTCCACCAGCCTTCCAGGGTGACTTCCGGAGTGAGCAGCAACTGCCCGTGCCGGTCCGTGGTCGGCTGGGTCACCCGCACGATCCGCCTGCAGGGATACGCCGCACCATTGACCTGCATGGGCTCGTCGACCACCAGCAGGCCAACTCGTTTGCGCCGGCCCGGGCAGTTGCGGCTCACCCCTTCCTTGCGGTGTTCGAGTTGTCCTGGGGGAAGATGTCCACGTCCAGGGGCACAAGGCCATCGGCGTAGCCCGAGACCTTGACGCCGAGCTGCTTGAGCATGGATTGCGAACTGCGGAAAACCAGCGGCATCAGGCCGCCTGCGGCCGCCTCGTCCAGTCGCTGCCGCAAGCGCTCGGTTGAGGGGAGGCGACCGATGCCCAAGGCCTGTTGGAAAAAGTCGTCGTCGCGCACGCCGGAGATGGCCTGGGAATCGCTCTTGCCCAGACACAGCAGCCCCAGGGAGCTGCGCACAATGTCGATTTCGGCGATCTGGCCGCTGCTCCCGACCAGGCGGCCCACCTGCCGTACCAGGTCACTGGAGCGGTTGATGCAGGCGGCGATCAGCGCCAGGCCGGAGCGGCTGGTGGAGAATTCGTCGTTGCTCTGCTCGAGGATCAGTCGCTTCATGCTTGCACCTGCCAAGTGAGCTTTGGGACAGGCGTATATTGATAATATTTTTACAGAAATTTCAACGTATTGATTGTATTGTTAACCACTTTTTACTGATAGATTTTCACTGAATCAGGTAAATTTACTAGCTGAGTGTGGCAGGAATTAGGAGGTAGCTATGGCAGGAGGTTGGACACGAGACGGTGCCGTGCAGGACCAGATAGATGCGAACATCGAAGACGCTGTGAAGCTGGCACGGAGTAACATACCGTCTGGCGCGAGCTTAGAGTTCTGCGAAGAATGTAATGTGGCTATTCCAAAAGCTCGGCGTGTAGCGGTTCCTGGAGTTCGGTTCTGCGTGAAATGCCAGACTCTTTTAGAACGTACAGTAGTCTCCACGGGTGGAATAAACCGTCGTGGCAGTAAGGATAGTCAACTCAAGTAATCGAATCAGGACCTCCTAGTAAATGCCAACACAGGATAAACCAGGGAATCCGCGCATTTGTCACAACATAAGCAAAACTAGGATTCGCTTGCGAGTGAGTGCAAAGACGTGGCTCCTGGTCTTTTTGTGTGGATTTGACGGAGGAAGAGATCAAACCCACACAAAACGACAAAAAAGTATAGAAATAATAGATTAGCTAGGACTGCTGTGCTCGAAAAAAACAAAGATTTTTTACCAAAGCACCATGCTTCGTTTCCTACCTCTAGGTACGAAAATCATCGTGTCGCTTAATGTTCTCTACATTTTAGAGAATCTACTGAAGATGACGCACAACCAGAGATAATCCGTTCGAACACTGCAGTCTTAGTGAAGATACGCAGGCCTTTTTTCCTGGAGGTTCAACTGGCCACTTCCATTATATAGTTTGTGCCATCCATGGTGACAAAGTGGATGCCATCCTGCTTGGGGAGTCCAGCTATCTTCCATGCTTTTTCAGGGTTTATGAATTGCTCGTTTACACATTTTTTTGGCTGATTGGTAATTCGACAAACATTATTCAGTATGGGGAAAACTTCATACTTAATATAATAGGTCCTCATGAATCTGATAATGTCGAGCTGTTCCGGGGATAAGACTTCAAACCCTTCCTGATGGGCCAAAGCCAAGGCCACCTCCTCATTCCATTCATCCTGATTAACGAGAAATCCATCCTCATCAACTGAGATCTTTTTACCTTTATATTCTAGAATTGCCATGGAACCTCCTTGTTATTGAGATTAAAAACAGAAACATGTGGCCCGAATGAGATCATGTTTATCGGCGCCGTCTTTTTAAAAAATGAGTAATCATGATCAGTAAAAGAACCAGTGTAAAGCCACTTTTTTTATTTGGCGACGGCTTCACGTCACGCCTCTAGCCTGGGTGGGTATAGGTTCTGATTTGCCGACAGATGCCATTCAGTTGCCTTGCGGAGTTGGGTTAGTGAGCCTCCCTCCTTGGCGGCTCAGATGCGGTCTGGCCGTGATGGTCGCTGGCCTGCGCCTCCTTTAACCTTCGCAAGTTGTATGCGGAGTACTGGGGATGGGCCAAGGAAAAAAACAACTCGAAACCGGGCCACTGAAAGGACCGTGGAGTGTCAGGAAAAACAAATCGCAGCGCTTGCAATGCATTACAGTCGGCGTTTTTCGCAATACTCTCCATCCCCATCACTTCGCCGAACGGTTGATTGATTTTGCCATAGGCAAGGATCACTAAACCCCCTCTTCTTATAAGTCAGAAAGATGTTTGTGTCTGGACCGCTCGGCAACTCCCGTTCAAACCTTTTCTAAAAGGAAAACCTCTATGGATATTGACGATTCTCCAGACAATCAGATTGAGATAAACGATCTCGATCCCATTGAGGTGCCCATTGATGGCACCCTCGACCTGCACACCTTTCGGCCGCGTGACGTCAAGCATCTGGTGCCGGACTACCTGAAGGAATGCCGTAAGCTGGGCATCCTGCAGGTGCGCGTCGTGCACGGCAAGGGGACCGGCGCCCTGCGGCGGACCGTGCACGCCGTGCTCGACCGGTTGGACATGGTTGCCGGCTACCGGCTGGCTGATCAGCGGGGCGGTTCCTGGGGGGCTACGCTGGTGGATCTTCGGAAAACGGATCGGCCGGTGTCATCGGCTGAATGAGCCCGTGCTCCACGGCCAGCCGGCGTACCTGAAGTATAAAGGTGGACGGCAGGGGAAGTTCCCGCTCCTCCTCGAGCAAGCCGAGCGCTCGGGCCATAAGCAGACTGGGTATGGAGTGGATGGACTCCTGGTTGTCGCAGATGGTTTGCATGCGCAGGGCATCGGTAAGAATGGGCCGCAGTTCGGCACAGCGATCGGCGAGACCACGCAGTTCCGTCTCCACCAGCTCCCGATGGGCAGCGCCGAAGGCCGCGACCGCATCATTTGCGGGTTGGGTGCCAAACAGGTTATTGATCACTGCGCCGGACAGACGGGTGTGAAAGCTATCGTCCCGGTCGCTGCAACGCTCGCGCAGGCTGCGGCGCAACACCCGAAAAAGGATCATCTGCACGGTGGTGACCGCGTCCCGCATAACCGGCAGCAAACGGTTGTCCACGTAGCAGCCGCCGCTGCTGTTCTCCCCCTGACTCACAGGACCATCCGGATGTCCGGGTGATCTCCCAGCACCTGGTACAGTCGCAACCGTTGGGGTTCGTCGTTGACGGTCATTTCTAAATTAAGGCTGAGATAGCGGCCGCCGGAACTGGCGTTACCGTCGGCGATCACGCAGGAACCCACATCCACCTGGGCGGAGATCGCCGTCAGCATGGCGGTCCGGTCCTCGCCAATGATGCGGTATTGCCAACGGCAGGGATAGTCGATTCGCGGGCGGCACCCGCAGCTGTCCTTGTTCATCACATCTCCTTGCAGATGCCGCCCCAAGAGTGCGGCGGGTTATTCCTGGCAAGACAAGTCACACCTCTTTTCTCACAGGTATGTTACGATCTCGGCGATTTCTGTGAGCACGGGAGAGGCTTGGGAGGCCACTCTACAGGACAAAACGCTAGTGATTTCCGACAGCCTGAACATCGTCGTCATCTCCATCCCCTGTCTAGCCCAGGTCAAATCAGCGGGTGCCAACCAAGTGCTCTGCTGCTCATAAGCCTGACCCGTTTATCCTTCCTACCCGACCGCCGCTGGCGGCCCCTACTATGCTTATACTTGCACCGTCCAAAGGACAAAACTTCGACCCTATCGCGCTGCCTCAGGAATGCAGCGCGTCGGAATTCCTTAAACAGAGCAAGGTGCTTGTGAGCGCCTTGGCCCTCCTCGATGGCACGGCCCTGGCTAGACTGATGCGCCTCAGCCCTGCGCTGACCGACCGCACGATGGTAAAAATACGGGACCTGGTAGCAGTGTCTCTCGAGGCCAACGCCAAGCCCGCCGTCTTCACCTTTGACGGCGAGGCCTTCCGCAGCCTGGACGCCGCCAGCCTGCGTGACGCGGACCTGCAATTTGCCCAGGAACGGCTGCGCATCCTCTCCGGCCTGTACGGCCTTCTCCGGCCGTTTGACCTGATCCGGCCGCACCGCTTGGAGATGGCCACCCGACTAGCGGTCGGCAAGGCAAAGAACCTCTACGCCTTCTGGGGCGACCTGGTCACCGAGAGCCTCAACCACGATCTGGCCAGAGAAGAGACGCCCCTGGTCATCAATTTGGCTTCGGACGAGTACGCCAAAGTGGTCCAGAAAAAACAGCTACAGGCCCCTTGGCTGGATATTCAGTTCAAGGAGGAAAAAAGCGGCCAGCTGCGCGGCGTGGCTATCCACGCCAAGCGGGCGCGCGGCCTGATGGCAAGATTTATCCTGCACGAACGGATCACCCGGGTCGTGGACCTGCGCGGCTTTACCGGCGCGGGTTACAGGTTTCGGCCGGAGTTGTCTACTGAATGGTCTTGGGTGTTCTCCCGGCCCGCGGCCTGAATTTCAAAGGGCTGGCGGTCCGGGGCGGAGCTGCGGTCGACCGTTGATCAGCGTGATCTGGTCGTTCAGGGTCCACATGTCGTAAATGTAGCCCACACCGAACAGACCGAAGGTGAACAGGTACAGCAGGCCGGTGAACAGTTTGCCCAGGTACAGCCGATGCATGCCGAAAAAGCCGAGAAAGGCAAGCAGCAGCCAGGCCACGTTGTAGTCGATGGGCCCGGGCGAGTAGCGGATTTCAGCCTCGCGCTCCATACTCGGGATAAGGAACAGGTCGACAAGCCAGCCAACGAAAAACAGCCCCAAAGTAAAGAAATAGAGAGTGCCTGAAATGGGGCGACCGTAATAAAACCGGTGCGCGCCCGTGAAGCCGAACAGCCAGACGACATAGCCAATCACCCGGCTGTGGGTGGGTCGATAATCTACCATGGTTGTTTCCCCGCAATGCGTTCCTTCAACAGCGCGATGCGCGCCAGAGATTGCGCTATACGTTTCGCATTGAGACGGCCACTGTCAAGCAGGTCGGTCACGGCTCGGATGCCAACCGTCACGGCGTCCGCGCACGGCGCCAGATTGTTGCCGACCACGAGCACGTCCACCCCGGCGAGCAGGGCCTGCTGTACGGCCTCGGTATAGCTCCAGCGGTCGCTGATGGCTCGCATCTGCAGGTCATCACTAAAGACAACACCCTCGTGCCCCAACTGGTCACGCAGCAGGCCGGTAATTATAGCCGGAGACAGGGTCGCCGGGCGGCCGGAAGGGTCGAGACCGCAGTGCACCAGGTGGGCGGTCATGATGGCGTCCGTGTAACCAGCGGCGAGCAAGGCGCGGTAGGGCTCCAACTCCACCTCCTGCCAGCACAAGGTAACATCGACGAAGCCTTGGTGGGAGTCTTCGCCGGCGCTACCGTGGCCGGGAAAATGCTTGAGACAGCAGCCCACCCCAAAGCGGTGGTGGGCTTCCACCCAGGCGCTAGCGCACGTGGCCACGGCCGCCGTGTCTCCGCCGAAGCTGCGCTCGTAGCCGCTGATGATCGGATTGGCTGGGTTGAGATCCAGGTCCACTACCGGGGCAAAATTGAGGTTCACGCCGCAGTTGGCCAGCATCGCGGCCACGGTCGCAGCCCGTTCGTCGACTACGGCCGCCGTCTCGCGTCCTAAGGCGGCAGCGCTTTCGTAGGCAGCAAAGCCGTCGCGCTCTTTGAGCCGGCAGACCCGACCCCCTTCCTGGTCGATACCGATGAACAGCGGCTGGTCGGCCAGGTGTTGCAAATCGGCGACCAGTCGCCGCAGTTGTGCCGGCGACTCGATGTTCTGCACCGTGCCGTCAACGTTGCGATCAAACAGAATGACCCCGCCCAGCCCCTGGTCGCGAACCGCCTTAACCACCCAGTGGTCCGCAGCCAGCGCGGCACCGCGGAAGCCAACCATAAACAACTGACCGAGTTCTAAGGCTGTTCCTGACATCATTCTCTACTCAACAAAGACCGTGGAAACAGTCGGGTTCTGTTGGACCAATCTGCGCCCCAGCTGAGAGTCGGTATTCCGACAGTCAATCGGAGACGGCTCCTAACAACCGTGAAAGTCTGGCATGAATCATCACAATCTTTTGTTTTTAATAAAGAAAAAAACCTGATAACAGGCATATATTTCGCTGTAGACAAGCGCACTGCCAGTGGGACACCCCCGCTGCCGTACCAGTTGGTATCCGGTCGGCCAGGAACGGCACCGCTCAATTGTTGCGCCCCATGTTGAGGTGAACCCATGAAGATGTCTACGCTTGACGCCCAGACCAATCCACCCGTTGCTACTACTTTGGAAAACCTGCTGCTCGAACTGAGCCGCTACCGTGAGCAGTCCGAACAGCTCAGAAGGATCAACTTGCTGCACCAGCGACTGGCCGGTATCCCCGCCCTGCCGGCGATGATCGAGGCCTTTTCCATCTGGTTGATGGAATGGGTCGACCACGAGCTGATCGGCTACAACAACCCGGCTCGCCAGCGCATGCACACCTTTTGTTCGTATCACGGGCCAAAGCGACGGCAGGCCATCCAACTCGCTGAGAAGGTGCTGACCCCGATAAAAGGTGCTCCGCTGCCGCCGACCCGGGCGGGCGGATTTCATTGCTCTGGCCTGCTCACCTTGCTACGCCGCAGCCCGTCCTTATCGAAGTGGGACCTGGAGCTCATCGACGAGGGGTTGCTCAGCCTCGCTGAACCGCTCAAGCGGGCTCTGGAGTACGAGGAAATCTCCGCCCAGGTGCGGCGCGACATCCTCCCCGGCCTAACCAACCGGTTCGTCTTTGAGGAGCGCATCGGCACTATGGTCGAGCAGGCCCGACGCCACGGCCGGCCACTCACCCTGGCCGCGCTGGACCTCGACCACTTCAAGGCGGTCAACGACAGCATGGGCCATTCCACCGGGGACAAGGTTTTGCAGTAGGTGGCCGTTGCACTGCAGGGGCAGATCCGCCTGACCGATCTGCTGGTACGCATGGGTGGCGACGAATTCCTGCCCATCCTCCGGGACACCGACATACAGGCCGCCTGCCACTTGGCCGAGCGGCTCTGTCGGGTCGTGACGAACCTGGGCGTAGTCACCAACGCCAGCCCGCTTGGCGTGAGCATTGGCCTGGCCGAGTGGCGGCCGGGCGCGGGTGGCGCTCAACTGATCACCTGCCACCATTCCTGTCCCATCCGTAATCCTCCTCCGCTTGCAGCCGTCTAGGGTCTGCGCACCCCAATCTCGAGCGGGATGGCATGCGAGCTGTCCTGCTGCACGGTTCGTCCCAACTGCCATTTACCGCACGC
>JAVEYP010000047.1:0-8563 GCA_034003445.1 Desulfobulbus sp. | reverse complement strand
CGTGGGCTACGTGGGCGCGGTGGTGCGGCTTTACCGGCTCGCCCTGAACTGGATCGATGAACAGGTTATTGCCGGCGTACCGCTTGCAGACCTCGTCCTGCCCGCCGCTTTTCGCAAAGAAATTGAGAAGATCGGGACCCGCGGACAGAGCGAGAATTTTTTTTCAGCCCACCCTTCAAGTGGCGACATGCTTTATGATACAATGCGGATGGAGCAGAACTGGGTGCCGGCGGCTGTGGTTCGCTCGGCAACGCCTCTTGCAGTTGAAACACGGCACACCATCGCCCTGGGCGACCGCCTCGAATACCTTGGCCGCTCCATTGAATCTGCAATCGTGACCATCATCGCTCTGCAGGCTGAGGACGGCACGCCGCTTGATCGTGCCCACCCCGGCCGGCTGGTGCGGCTGCAGACCGCCCCGCAGCTCGCGGAGGTGGAGCCAGCGACCATTTTGCGCAAGAAAATAGAGCCTGCATGAACCCCATCCTCAACGTGCCCTTTCTTCCCGAGGAGCACTACGTCGCATTCCTCGAGGAGTGCGCGGCCGACCTGGATAGTGTCCATTTCAGCCTGGAACATGAGCCGTCCCTTGACAGCCGGGTCCGCATAGCGGCCGTCGGCGCGCGTGCGGACCGCTTCGCCGGGTTGGCGCGGTTGGTTGGCGTGCGCAAATACGCCTTGCTCAACAGCCGTTTCCACGATCCGCGACTGCTCGTGGCCGAACATGGCCTGCAGCCGGTGGTGCGCACGCTGCGACAGCTACTCGATCGGGAGCTGCTCGACGGTATAGTCTATTGTGACCACTACCTGCTTCAGCGGCTGGCCGACGAGGCTCCGGAGGTGGCCGCCCGACTCGAGGCGGTGCCCGGGGTCAATTCCATGCTCGACAGCTTTGCCAGGATTGAGGCCCAGTTGTCCTACATCCACGAGACCGGCTTCCGCGCCCCGGCCAGGATCATCCTCGATCGCTCACTCAACCGTGACCTGGACCGGCTGGCAGCGCTCGCCCTGCAACTGCGCGAGCGGTACCCGGGCATCAGGATCGAGCTGCTTGCCAACGAGGGCTGCCTGCCGTACTGTCCCTGCAAGCTCTCCCACGATGCCTACATCGCGCTGGCTAACTTGGACCGCCAAGACCTGACTCATCCCCTCAATTGTACGGCCGGCTGCATACGGCTCCTGGAAGAGCAGCCCCACCGGTTGCTGCAGTCGCCTTTTATCCGGCCGGAGGACGTCGATCTTTATCTCTACCACGTGGACACTATTAAGCTCTGCGGCCGCACCCTGGGATCCGAGTTCCTTATGAATGCCATCACCGCCTATCGAGCACGGCGCTACGATGGCAACCTCCTCGATCTGCTCGACGCCGTGGCCTGGTTGGCGGGGCGGCTGCACGTGGACAACCGGATGCTATCTTTTGATTTTGCGGCCATGCTCGCCCAGTGTGATCATCGCTGCGCCCAGTGCGGTTTTTGCCGGGAAATGTTTGCCGCTATCGCCCACCAGCTCCCCTTGGTCATCGAGGATCGGAGGGAGAGCACCGATTGACAGGCTCGGTCCCGACGGGTAAACTGCCCAGTGGTGCGCCCGACGAGGACCACCGGCCGGCGCCTTGAGCGCACACCAACCGGAACTAACGCTATGCAATCCTTTGATGAACTGCTTGAGATATCAACAAAAATTCACGGCCATATTTGCGCTGGCCAGGTGATCGGCGTGCGCATGGCCTTGGTTGGACTGGAGCGTATCGGTATCCACGACCCTAGGGGCGCCGACCGGAAGAAGCTCTACATACTGGTGGAGATCGACCGCTGCGCCACCGATGCCATTCAGTCAGTGACCGGTTGCAGCCTGGGCAAGCGCTCGCTGCGCTGGATCGATTTCGGTATCATGGCCGCGACCTTCGTCAACCTGGAAAGCGGCCAGGCGGTGCGGGTGACCGCGCGCGAGGAGGCGCGAGAGCTAGCTGACAATTACTGTCCGGAGATCACCGACAAATACCGCCGGCAGCTAGAGGCTTACCGACAGATGACGCTGGACGAGCTGTTCACCTTCCAAGACGTGCGTGTCACCCTGCGCGAATGTGACATGCCGGGCCGACCGCTGCGCCGGGTGCAGTGCACCAACTGCGCTGACTGGGTGCAGGACTGTCGGGAAGTCGAGCAGGGCGGGCAACTGCTCTGCCGGGCCTGCGCGGGTGAGCGCTACTGGTCGCCGCTCTCCTGAACACCACGTCTTGTCCCAGCGGGGCGTGGTCACTCCTCTCGCCCAGCCTGCGCACCTTCAGCGTCGTCATCTGCCAAGAACGGGCTGGTGCCGCATCGTGGGCAAAATCCCTCTCAATCAACTACGCCTGCCATTTCTGCAAATAGTCCTCACCGAACCGGACTGCGTCGGCCTGCTCTTCTGGAGGACCTGTGCCGGTAAAACCATTAAGGACTGCTTAGTCGAACTAAGCCTGCTCTCCATTCACCCGCAAAGTCGTTTCTCAACCGCAACCACTTCCCTCGTCGATTGAGCTGACGCCGCTCGCGGCTGTGCTTGGCCGGCCTGGAGGTGGGCGCGCACCTCCTCCTCAGCATCCCCAGCCAGCCTTCGCTTTGTCCACCGCCTCGTTGTGCAGGCGCTGAAATTTTCACAGTTTGCATCTTCGCCTGCGTCTTGTGCCGCACCGCTCGGCACAGATTAATCCCGCACTGGATCTGTTCCACCGCTCAAGCCGTCAAGCTGATGTCTTGGTGGCGCCCCGCTGGGGCCGAGTGGCCGCTGACCTGAGCCAGCAGCTGCAGATTAGCTTGGCCGGCACGTGCCTCGACCAAGGGTGGTGGCTCGGGGACATGAGGGTTCAGGAAAGGAGGCCGGCGAGGAAGGGAAAGCGGTTGGTGCGGCGCAGTCGCTTGAGGTAGTGTGGAAAGTCGAGCTGGTAGTGCTTTTGATGAACAGAGCTGTTCCTTTGCGCCCGCTTGATCGCCGGGCGGGGGACCGAGCCCGGAAACGCGAGCACGATAACGTTGCTGCTGCGGTTCACCTGCATGTGCAGCATCTGGCCGTTGCTTGCCTCCTGCAGGGCGGTGACGGCTTGGTGATACCGTGCCTTGTCGCCGCTCCACAGATTGACCGCGAGCACGCCGTCAGTGTCCAGCCGGTTGAGGATGGCGCGGTGGAAGGTAGGATCGAACACCGGGGCGGCCATGCTCCCTGGAGCGAAGATGTCGAGCAGGGCTACATCGTAGCCGAAGGCATCGGTTTCTTGGAGGAAGGCGGCAGCGTCGCAATGGTGCAGGTGGAGGGTAGGGGCCTCTGGCAGGGCAAAGTAACGGCGGGCAAGTTTAATGACCAGCCCCGCCTTTTCCACCACGTCAAGATGGGCCTTCGGGTGGTGGCGAAGGAGAAAGTGGACGAAAGCCCCGCCGCCCAGGCCCAACACGAGGATTCGCTTTCGGCTGGGCGGGAGGAGCAGCGCCGTCATCATCCAGCGGGTATAGGCGAGCTGCAGTACCCACGGGCAGCTCAGGTCGAGGCAGCTCTGTCGTTCATCTTTGTCGAAACGCAGGCAGCGCAACCCGTCTTCGTCCGTCACCAACACTGGGTGGCTGCCGCTATGGCCGCTGTACAGCAACTCCGACATGGTTGTGTCCTTGGCAAGAAAAAGGCCGCACGCCGGAAAGGCGGTGCGGCCTTTTTTTCGTCCGAGGTGGCGGGAATGCCGCCTAGCTCGGCTTCACTGTTGTCAGTCAGATCGGTAGGTTTTCATGCACGATGAAAATCAGCAGCCCCGAAGGCCTCAGCCACCGGCCTTGAGCGGAGCCTGCTTGTCCATGTCGGCCACGGAACCGCCGATGGCCCCGCGGTTCAGCTTAATGCGCACGTTCTCCGCAATCTCAAGGGTGACCACGCTGTCAGTCAGCCCGGTAATCTGTCCATGGATGCCGCCACCGGTGACCACCCGATCGCCCTTCTTCAGGTTGGTCAGGTAGTTCTGATGCGCCTTGGCTTTTTTCTGCTGGGGACGAATGAGGAGAAAGTAGAAAACGACAAAGATGAGAATCAGCGGCACGAATTGGGCGATGGCACCCATGCCGCCGGCAGCTGGGGCGTCGGCTGCCCACGCAATTCCAGTCATGAAAATCCCTCCGGTTGGTTAGTGTTCAGCGCCCGGTTTGTTCCGTTGCGCGTAAAATTGACGACGAAAGGCCAAAAATCGATCTTCCCGGATGGCGTCCCGCATCGCAGCCATCAGCGTGCAATAATAACTGATGTTGTGGATGCTGTTCAGCTGGTAGACGAGGATTTCGCGGCTCTGGAAAAGGTGCCGGAGATAGGCTCGAGAAAAGTTCCGGCAGGTGTAGCAGCCGCAGTTTTCGTCTACTGGACGCTGGTCGTACTGAAAGCAGGCGTTTTTTATAACAACTCTGCCCTGCGATGTAAAGAGCATTCCATTGCGGGCGTTGCGTGTGGGCATGACGCAATCAAACATGTCGATGCCGTGGTAAACCCCTTCGACCAGGTCCTCGGGCGTGCCCACCCCCATCAGGTAACGCGGGTGGGTTGCCGGCAGACGGTCGGCGGTGGCCGCCAGCATTTCGAGCATCATCTCCTTGGGCTCGCC
Organism: Desulfobulbus sp.; assembly: GCA_034003445.1. Lineage (GTDB taxonomy): Bacteria > Desulfobacterota > Desulfobulbia > Desulfobulbales > Desulfobulbaceae > Desulfobulbus. Next base: position 3,954 of record JAVEYP010000047.1, on the reverse strand, counting down.
CACCGACAGACCGCCGAGGGCGTAGCCGTCGAAGCCGATGGTTATCAGTTGGTCCAGGGCTGCCTGCCGCAGGTCCGGGTACATGCCGCCCTGAACAATGCCGAACAGCAACTGGCCGGTGGCGGTCTGCGCGTCCCGACAGCGTTTGGCCCAGCGGCTGGTGAGATCCGTGGCCCGGGCGGCGGTGTCGCGGTCGGCCGGCCAGGGGATGCAGGTATCGAGTACCATCATGATGTCCGAACCGAGCGTCTCCTGCACCCGGATGGCGTCCTCCGGGCTAAGGAATCGGCTGGAACCATCCAGATGGGAGCGGAAGGCCGCGCCCTCCTCGCTGGTTTTTGCCAGCTCCCGCAGGCTGAAGATCTGGAACCCGCCGGAATCGGTGAGGATCGGCCGCTGCCAGTGCATAAACCGGTGCAGCCCGCCGAAGCTGCGAATTAGTTCGGGGCCAGGCCTCAGGAACAGGTGGTAGGTGTTGCCCAGGATGATTTGAGCGCCGGCCTCGACCAGGTTCTCGGGGGTCATGGCCTTGACCGTGGCCTGAGTGCCCACCGGCATGAACACCGGTGTGGCAAAGGTACCATGCAGGGTGGCGACCTCACCGCAGCGGGCCGCGCACTCGCTCGATTGGGCGAACAGGCGATAGGGTGAGGGAGTGCTCATGGCCGCAGCACGGTGCCGACATCTGCAGGGGTCTTACTGCACATCAACGATGGTTACCTGGAAGTGGAGCGCTTCGCCGGCCAGGGGATGGTTGAAATCAACCGTGGCGGTCGTCTCGGTGAGGGCAATAACTACGCCGGTGAGTTCGTGCTGCTCCGGGCTGAAGGCGGTGATCTGCGCGCCCAGGGTGCGGGCCTCCGGGGGCAGCCGGTTGAGTTCCATTTCGACGAGGGCGTCTTCGTTCACTGGTCCGTAGCCGTCCTCCGGAGAGAGGTCCACCGTGGCGCTATCACCCCGACGCATGCCCTCCAGCGATTTCTCCAGTCCGGCGATGAGTGTCTCTGTGCCGTGCGCATAGGTGAGCGGCTCGCCGTCCGCGTTGGAATCGACAGTGTCCCCGTTATCCAGGGTCAGGATGTAGCTAATAGAAACGGTTCGGCCGTCGCTTATGATCATCGGAATCTCGTTGTGGTCTAGGTCACCGGCGCGGGAAGTCCGCAACCGGTCGCTGATCTGGACAGCATGAGGACATGCTATAAACCACCTCGGGGGACAATTGCAAGGACTGCGGATTCAGACCAAGAGTCGTTTCACATGTCCTTCAAGCTCGTTTCGCTGCCGCTGAATGGACGCGTGCAGACGGAACTGGACAGCAGCCCGGTGTAGGTTCTGTCCCGGTCGGCTGGTTTTAAAGTAACGGTCCCCGTCCAGGTGGTCGGTAAAAAACCGCAGGCCCAGTTCAAAGCTGATCAGCCGTGCCGATTCCACCAGCAGGGCCCGGTCAGCAGGACCGAGCAGGTCACCGGCCGTGTCCCGGTAGCCTTTGAGCAGGGCCTGGAACAGGTCCAGAGAGAATATCTCGCACTCCCTTTTGTCCCCCTCCTCGCCCGCTAGGTTACAGCAGGAGCGCAGACAGTCGCCCAGATCATGGAGGAGCAATCCTGGCTTGACCGTGTCCAGGTCGATCAGGGCGATGGCTTGGTCGTGATCTTCGGCAAAGAGAAAGTTGCTGCTCTTTGGGTCGGCGTGGATCACCTGATGGCGCAGGCCTCTCCGGGCCGCTTCGAGGGAGCCAGCCCCAGCGCGGTGGGACTCGATGGCGGCAAGACAAAACTGCCCCAACTCGTTGGGCGACCGTGGCAGACCAAGGGCGTCGAACTGTTGCAGATAGCGGGGGGTGATGTGGAAGTCGGGCAGCGGGTCGGCCAGGGTGTTTGGGTCAAGGTTGGCCACGAGCCGATGAAAGCGGCCGAGCAGACTGCCGATGGCCTGTACCTGCGCTGCGCTCAGCGGTGGCGCGAGGGTGCGGGTGGGGCCGATGTGGGAGAGCAGGCGCCAGCAGCAGCCGGCTGCATCGATAAAGCAGTCCGCTCCATTAGGGTTAGTGAGCAGGCGGAAGGTAATCGGCGGGTCAATAGCCTGGGCAAGGTGGCGGGTGACCAGGCGCATGTTGGCCAGCACTAGCTCAGGCCTCGGAAACACGCCGGGGTGGAGTCGCTGCAGCACGGCCGGCTCGCACTGCTCGGGGATCACCAGCCAAGTGTGGTTGATGTTGCCCTCGCCTAGCGACGTAAGGCTGTGAATGGTCTGGCCAGGAAGGAAGAAGGCGAGGGCGGCGCTAGTCTGCATGGGGGAGTCTGGGTGAAGGTCTGTGCGTCCGGCCCTGCCGGCATCGACCTAACATACCCGGGCGACGCATTGTTGTCATCGGGAAGCGGCCAGTGCCTGATTCAGGTCGGGCCGGAAATCATACGTTTAAGGCGCCCCACCACCTCGGCCGCCGCTGCCTCGACCTCCGGCGACATCTGCCGGGTGAATTCGCTGATCGCCTTGACCTCAATAAGAATGATCTGCAACCCCTTCGGCATCTCCTCGGGAAAACAGAGACAGCCTGTTTTCAGGGTGGTGGAGAGGCTGATGGCGTGCGCATTGACTAGTTGGTGGGCGGTGCACAGGTCGTCCAGACTGAGCTCGAGAATGGTGCCCGGTTCGTTGCCGAGCGTGCACCCATCGACGATTATGGCCCGCTGGAATCCCTTGATCAGGTCCAGCACCTCTGGTCCTGCCGTGTAGACAGCCTCGGTGCGGCAGGGCAGGCCGGCTCGCTCCAGTTCCTCGACAATGACCACGCCGACGCGGTCGTCCTGGAGATAGGGATTGCCGATGCCGACAACAATGCAGTGCTCATCCATTATGTTTTCTGGGCAAAGACATGAGGGGGCCGGAGGAGTGGGTTGTTTCCTTGGCCAGAGAAAAGCCGAAATCGATCTCAGCAAGGAATATTGCGGAAGCCTCCCGCCTTCATTCGTCGTCATCGGAACGTTTTTGTCTGAAATGGTGCAGCATCGCGTTTCTTTTCCCGGAGCCGGCTCGGGGTCGAATGGATGCCATCCAGAAACCATCCGCAGGCAATCTGAACCTCAAGTTTCGGGCTTGTCGCCAGTGGCGGCGAAATTTACGGTAGCTTATTGGAATGTTGATTTCGACGTGACAGCCTTTTGCTTTCTGACACATTGGATTCGTCAAGACCATCAACAATATCAGAAAGAAAAGGCTCAAATGGTCCCTACCCGATACTGCCTGCAGCAACAAGAGGCAAAACGACTGCAGAACCGGATCTCTTCCTTCCTGGAAGATTTTAGGGTTGGCACCCTGTTGAGCGACAGCAACATCCGCAATTTGCGCGGGGCAAAGCCGTTGGCCATGTTCACCGCCATCTTCACCCTACCGTTTGTCGGGGCCAACTTTTCCCGGGCCATCATCGGCAACCCGGGGCTGGGATTCCGGAAGGATATCGCCTACGAGTTCCTCAAGAACCCCCGCTATAACTGGCGAAAATTCCTGCTCAGCCTGGTGACCGTGGTGCGGTTCATGGATGTGCTGACCAGCGAGCAGCGGGGAAAAGTGCTGATCATCGACGACAGCCTCTATGACCGCTCCCGCACCAAGGTGGTCGAACTGCTCGCCTGGGTGCATGATCACAACGGTGGCCGGAGCCTGAAAGGGTTCAAACTCCTGACGCTCGGCTGGTCCGACGGGGTGAGATTCCTGCCGCTTGACTTCACCCTGTGCTCGTCCGCCAAGACTGGCAAGCGGCTCCAGGGTGTCACCAAGGAGGTGGACATGCGCTGCTGGGGCTACAAGCGGAGGATGGAGGCCATGGCCAAGTCCACCCGAGACCTGGAAACCATGGTGAAACGGCTACAGGCGCAGGGCATCCGGGACGACTACCTGCTCATGGACAGGTGGTTTACCTTCCCGTCGATCCTGGCTGGCCTGGGTAAACCCCTG
>JAVEYP010000046.1:0-8591 GCA_034003445.1 Desulfobulbus sp. | reverse complement strand
TGGCAACATCCTCTACGGCACCGCTCCGGTCGGCCAGATCGGCTCCGACGATCTGATCCGGCAGATCCGCAAGGCGCGCGAGGACAAGAGGGTCAAGGCGCTCGTGCTGCGTATCACTACTGGCGGCGGCAGCGCGCTGGCCTCCGAACTGATTCGCCAGGAACTGGCGCTGACCAAAAAGGAGGGCAAGCCGGTGGTCATATCCATGGGAGCGATGGCCGCCTCAGGCGGCTACTGGGTCAGTGCTGACGCCGACCTGATCGTCGCCTCGCCAGTGACCCTCACCGGCTCAATCGGCATCTTCGGCGCAGTGCCGACCCTGGAGCGGACCCTGGCGAGAATCGGCATGCACGGCGACGGGGTCGGCACCACTGCCGTCTCCCACTTCGGCAATATGGCCAGCGCCATGTCGAGCGAGGAAGAGGCCATGTTCCAGATGGACGTGGAGCACGGCTATCAGCAGTTTCTCGAGGTAGTCGCCCGGGGACGGAAGATGGACGTGCAGGCGGTGGCGAAGATCGCCGAAGGACGAGTCTGGGATGGCGCCACAGCGCTCAGGCTGGGTTTGGTGGACCGGCTCGGCGACCTGCAGGACGCGGTGGCCGAGGCGGGCCGTCTAGCCGGGGTGCCGGCGGAAAATGGCTACCACATTGAGCTGGGGCCGACCTCCCTACGCGAGCGGTTCAAGCGAGTGGACAAGCCGGTGGAAGTACTGGTCGCCTGGCTGCTCGGCCCAGGTCCGCTGGCAATGCTGCCACAGCCGTTGTCCGGTCCGGTGGAAGTCCTACTCAATAGCACCGACCCAAGGGCCCTTTATGCGCACAGTCTGCTGCCGCCGGCCGCCGAACTGCTGCGCTAGGCCAGGAAGGAGACACGCGGACGTTCAACCCTTGAGCACGGCGAGCGGCTGCAGTTCCACCACGACTTCGACCAGGTCTTGCTGATTGGCCATCATCTCAGCACTGTCCTTGTAGGCGCTCGGAGCCTCCTCCAGGTCCCTGCGCCTGCGAACAGCGTGGAGGAGGCCGCGGGCGTCGAGCCGGCGCACCTCCTCCTGCAGGTTGGCACCCGCTGTGCCTCCTTGCGGCCGAGGACCCGGCCCGCGCCGTACGAGCAGGACTTGAACGACTGCTCATTGCCCAGGCCGCGGACGATAGAGCTTTGGCTCCCCTGTGACCCGGGGATGATGCCGGGCTCACCGGCAAAGGCGCGGGTCGCGCCCTTGCGGTGGACCCACACGTCCTGATCGAAATGATGCTCCAGGGCCGCGAAGTTGTGGGCCACGTCGAGCGCGAGGTCAAAGGCGTCGCAGCCGGTCCGGCATGGCCGTCAACGGCTGCGGCCGAGCGTGGTGTTTAAAGCCCACCGGCACGGCGCGTCGCAGTTCGCCGAGGATGGCACGCAACGCTGGCGCCGTCACTTCGCTGAGGCCAGTGCGCACGGCCTGCATGCCGCAGCCGATGTCCACGCCCACACCGTTGGGGATGACAGTCCCGACAGTGGCCAGCACCCCGCCAATGGGCGTGCCGTAGCCCACGTGGGCATCGGCCATGATGGCGATGTGGTGCAAGGCGCGGTGCACTCCACAGGATGTGGGTCCTCCGAGGGGGCGAGCCGGTCCAGCCCAGTTTGTAGTGGGAACCGTTTCTTCTTGTAGACTCAGGCGAAGGTGGCGCGTAAGCCGGCCAAAAACGAAAAAACACGACAACAGCAGAGAGGAGGGGAAACAAATGCAAAAAACCATATTGGTGGCCATCGACGGCTCGGTCCACAGCGCCAACAGCCTCGATTACCTGGCACGGCTTTTTGGTAACGACGCCAGCCTGAATGTCCATCTGCTAGCCGTTGCCCCATCCGGAGGCGCCGGCAAGGAGTGGATGTTCGATGTGGACCCGCACCGCAGCCCGTCCGCCGGCTCAGATAAGCGCTCCCAACAGGCCACCCAGCACCTGCGTGAGGCGACGGAGCGGCTCGAGCGGGGCGGTTTTCCCCAGGAGCGCATCAAGTCGAGCGTTCGCACGGCCACCCGCGGTATTGCCACGACCATCGGTGACGAGGCTGAGCGCGGCAATTCCGATAGCCTAGTTATCGGCCGACGCGGCTTGGGAGCAGCAGGTGGCATGCTCTTTGGCACCACCTCGGGCGAGTTGGTTGAAAAATGTCATCGGGTGCCGCTGTGGGTCGTCGACGGCACGGTGACTGCAGTACGCTTCCTGCTCGCCGTCCACTGTCAGCCCTCCTCACTCAGGGCCGCCGACCACTTGGGGTTCATCCTCAAGGATCATCCCAGTGCGGAAATCTGCCTCTACCACTCCAACAGTGTCTTCGGCAAGCAGCCGCTGGCCCCGGCCAAGGACTTCCACGCCCAGTGGGGCCAAGAGTGGTGCGACCGTCACCTGGACATCGACAACTTCCTGTTCTACGCCCACGCCCAAGTGCTCATGGATAACGGCATTGGCCGGCATCGCATCACCCAACTGCCTGTGCAGATGCACCTTGATGTCAGCGGTGACCTGCTGCGTCAAGCCAAGGCGCATAACTGCGGCACCATCGTCATTGGCCGGCGCTCCCGTACCGGCGCCGCCGGGCAATTCAAGGGCGTCTCCGACAAGGCCCTCAAACAGGCCGAAACCCTTGCCGTTTGGCTGGCCGGTTGACGACGAGCGCCGGCAACCGAGGCCTAGCGGCCTGACTTCGGCCGAACAATGACCACTGCCGCCTGCTCCGCGCGCAGGTGGGCGGCGGCGAGCGCAGTCAGTTCTTCGACGCTGATGGCAGCAAAATCGCGGGTGATGGTCTGTGGCCAGCTCAGCTGCTCGCCGTGGCGACTAGACAGGCTGAGTACCCCATCCAGCCAGTAGCGGTTGGTGCGCCTGGCGTCGCGGATCGCCGTCAGGGTCGGCTCAATCGAGCGCTGGAGTTCCTCGGCGCTTACCCCCTTTTCGCCGAGTTCGGCCGCGGCCCGGACGATAATCCGCGCCAGTGCTTCTGCCTGATCAGGGGCAATGGTGAGGCTGGCCTGCAAGAGACCGAAGTTCGGTCGGGTGCGACTGGGCTGGCTGAACACTCGGGGCGAATAAGCGGCCCCCAGTTCCTCGCGCACCTGCACACGCAGCCGGTCTCCTAAGACGGCGGCGAGCACGTTGAACCGCCGGGTCCGGCCGATATCCCAGTAGTCGCCAATCTTCCAAGCCACGGTGAGCTGCGCCTTATCGATAGCGCTCGGCACAGTGAGTACGCATTGCTCGCCCGTGGGGAAGGCCAGTGAAGCGGCGACAGACGGAGCCTCGGCGACGCGCTTCTCGGCACCAAAGTGACGCGCGACCAGGCGTGCCGCCTCCTGTGGATCGATGTCGCCGACGATGTTGATCTCCAGCGGGGCCGTAGCAAAAATGGGCCGCAGCCAGGTGTCCACCTGAGTGAGCGTCACCTGCTCCACCTCCGTCCAGGCGGGCAGGCCGTACTCGTGGCCTCCGCCGCCGAGGAATCGCTCGCCACGCAGCTGCTGCGTCCCTTCCACTGAACTGCCCATCTGCTCGTACATTTGATGCAGCTGCTCGTGGCCGCGGGCCAGCGCCTCGGTACGAAAGGCGGGATCGTGCAGTTGGGCATAGGCCAGCTGGAGCAGCAGCTCGAGCTCCCCAGTAAGGGCGGACCCGGTGAGTACAAAGCTCTCCGCACCAGCGCGGAAGCCAAGTTTAATGTTTGTCCCCGCCAGCGCCGCCTCCAGCTGTTCGCGGGTAAGCTTACCCACCCCGCTCTCCCGCACCACTGTCTCGGCAACCACGGCCATCCCCTCCGCAGGTTCCGTCTGACGGCCTTGACCGAAATGAATGGCAACCAGCACCTGATTGGCGTCAAAATCGGTGGTCTTGGTGTTGAGGCGCACACCGCCCTTAAAGTCGATGACCCGGGCATCAATATCCTTGTGGGTGGTCTGGGCAACGATCGTAGCGTCGCTGGCCGGGACGGGCAGGTAGGGGAAAGGTGCCTGCTCCTCTGCCACCCAGGCCTTGACCGGACGGGCCGCGTGCTCGGCATAGACCTTGCGGATTCGCTCCTCGACCCCCTCGCCGGCAAGATCGACCGGCACTGTGCCGACCACCTCTACGTTGCGGCGCCCACCAGCCCAGAGCCGGCGCAGGCCATCGGTGGCTTCGGCCAGCGTCATCCGCTCGAGCAGTGGGCCGAACAGTTCCATGTCCTGTTCGGGTGAGCGCGGCACCTCGTTGCAATTCAGTTTACGGATCAGGTCGCGGGCGATCGTGCCGCTGTCACGCGAGGAGGCGGTTTGCACCGCTTTGTCCAGTTGGGCACGCAGCTCCCCCTTCACGCGGGCCAGCTCCGCTTCGCTGAAACCATCCCGCAGAGCTTGGCCAAGCGCGGTCTGCAACAGCCCCAGGCCTTGCTGCCACTTGGCCGCCTCGACCCGGGCAGTGAGGCCGGCATAACCGAAATACTCAAGAAAAATGCCGCCGGAAACACGGCTGCTGGTCAGCGGACTGCCCGGCTGGCGTTCCAACTGCTGCAGGCGGTTATTAAGCAGGGAGGTGCCCAGATAGCGACGGAGCTGCTCCGCCTGCCAGAGCTGTGTGTCGGCCTGCGGCGCAACGTTGAAGATTGTGTTCAGAGTGAGTCCGGTATAGCCCAGTTCCGGTTCGGGAAAGAAGAGCACCTGGACCCCCTCCTCCCCTACCCGGCCGATCTCCGCACAGTCGCCGGTCGGGCCGGCCGCCGTGAGCGGCGCGAACCGTTCGCGCAGCAGCCGCTCGGTCTCCTCCACCGACATGTCGCCGACCACGACGACGATAATGTTCTCCGGGCGGTACCAATAGTCGTAGTAGTTCCGCAGGAGACGGCTGTCCGTGGCAATGATCACCTCCTCGGTGCCGATGGGGTCGCGCTCTGCCACCAGGGTCCCGGCGAAATCGAAGCGCAGTTGCTCTTTGCCCACCCTCGACTCCGCGGAATCTCGGCTACGCTTCTCAGCAAGGATGACGCCGCGCTCCCGGTCCACCTCCTTTTCGAGCAGCAGCCCACCGCGGGCGTAGTCGGCCAGCACCTTAAACCCCTCGGCCAGCACCTCGGGTTTGCCCGACGGTAGGAACAGGTTGTAGACCGTCTCGTCAAAGCTGGTGTGCGCGTTCGTGTCAGCGCCAAACCCCATGCCAATGGATTGGAAGTACTCCACCAGGGTGCCGGGCGGGTAGTGGGTGGTGCCGTTAAACAGCATGTGCTCCAGAAAATGGGCGACACCGCGCTGGTCGTCAGTCTCGCGCAGCGAGCCGGCCTGGACGTTGAGGTACATGGCCACCCGGTCACGCGGTTCGCGGTTCACCATAAGCACGTACCGCAGCCCGTTATCCAGCTGGCCGAAACGCAAATCCGGGTCGGACGTAAGATCACTGCCATCGTGCGGCCAGCCAGTGGTGAAGCAGGAAGGTCGCTCGGAGCTGGCGGTTGCGGGCGGCGCGGCGGAAGCCGTGGCGGCCGAGGTAATGGCGAGGAGGACTAGAGCGAACAAGAGCTTCAGGACAGCAAGAGAACGGGCATGCTTCATTGTCGAACCTGTGCGATTGGTGTATGCCGGGGTGGGTATGAAAAACCATAAACAGCCACCGGGGAGAGACAAGATGAATGTGCAGGAGGCCAAAGGTCTGGTGCTCGGTGCCTCGCGGCCTATCGGTCAAGCCGTGGCCAGGCTACTCGCCGCCCGCGGTGCGCGATTGGTCCTGCCCTGGTACGACTGGCCCGAGTCGGCAGCGGCTATGGAACGGGAATTCGCAGGGAGCCACCTCTGCCTGCGTGCCGACCTGCGCGACACGGACCACGTAGCCGGCCTCATGGAGAGAATCGAGGCGACCTTTGGTGGCCTCGACTTTCTCGTCAACAACATTGAACGCGGCGGCATGCCCATCCTGCATGGCGGCTACCAACGGGAGGTGAACCGGCAGCAGTGGCAATTGGAGATGGATACCACTCTGCTTGCCAAATGGCTGGTCTTTGACCACGCCCTGCCTCTGCTCCGGCGGAGTGCTTCAGCCGCGGTGGTCAACATCAGTTCCATCGCCGGGCTCATCGGCCGCACCGGGCCGGCCGGACTGCTCTTCAATGACGGCTATGCCGCAGCCTGCCGGGGTATTGCCTCGCTCACTGAGACCTGGGCGCGTCTCGGCGCACCGACCATTCGGGTGAACGAATTGATGCTTGGCCTGATCGATACCCGCCACGGGCCGGGCACCCGGGGCTGGGACCTGCTGGACGAGGAGCAGCTTCGCGCGCTGGTCGGCCACACCCTGCTGGGACGCACCGGTACACCGGCGGAGGTGGCACGGATGGTGCTGTTTCTGCTTGCTGAGGCGGATTACCTGACCGGAACGGTGGTCAGGATGGATGGCGGCTATGTCCTTGGCGGCGAGGCGCTGCCGGACATGCCCGAAGGAGTACTGTAAAGGCCTGCGCCGGGGAAGCGCTTAAACTTAGAAGTCGCGGGCCCAGTCGGGGATATGTCGCATGACGTACTCCGTAACGGCCGCCTTGGCCGCTTCGTCGTTTTTGCTGACGCCGGCGTCACGCAGGGTTTCCTCGTAGTCGAACCAGCAAATTTCCTTGTCCTGGTGGTTGTAGACCATAAGGATGCGATGATCGGGCTCACGAACGTCCTCCTCCTCCTGGATGGCGGCCACCAGGCGAAGGGCTTCTTCGTAGGGCAAAAAACGGATTTCCTCTTCACTCATGGCAACAACTCCGTGATGCAGGCGACGGCGAGGCAAAAACAACGGAACGCAAGAAAAAAGGCGGGACATCGAAGGTGTCCCGCCTGATCTCGCACCAGCGGATCAGCCTCAAGCAGAGGTGGCGACGGCGCTGGAAACAGGCTTGACAACAGCGCCGGAACGGATGCAACGGGTACAGGCCTTGACACGCACGGTACTGCCGTTCGCCGTCACCATGCGCACACGCTGCAGGTTGGGCAGCCAGCGGCGACGGGTTTTGTTGTTGGCGTGACTGACATTATTTCCCGTGACAGGGCCTTTGCCACAAATTTCGCATAGACGGGACATGATTGATTCTCCTTGCTAGGAATTCTAATTTTCAAAAACACACAATAATAGCTTTCCCCGCTGAAAAATCAAGTTCTTTTGATGGCCACGACAGGGAAACGGCGCAGTGCCAGGTGGCCCCGCCATCTCTGTCCGGCGCTGGTCCACGTCCTTTTGGGTCAGCCTGGTGCACCGCTGCCGCAAAAATTCCTCTCGAACTCCGGTTGGTTTTTGCTATAATCAGGCTTATCTTTGCCCACGCCGCCGTCCTACCGACACTCGTCCGCAGTATGTTCTACCGCTTGCGACCGGCACGACCGCTCCGCGACAATCTCTTGCTGGAACCAATTCATGTGGCACTCCGTCGTTCTCACCTACGATTTCTTCTCCTGGCGAGCTATTCTTGACATCCTGTTAATCAGCGCCGGGTTGTTCTTCCTCCACCGCACCCTGCTGCGACTTGGCACCTGGAAAATCATGGCCGGCATCGTCCTCGCTTTGGTCGTGTTTGTCCTAGCCAGCGCCCTGAACCTGCAGGGCATCGAGTGGATCTACCAAAACCTCAGCCACGTAGCCGTGCTCGGTCTGATCGTCATTTTTCAGCCGGAACTACGCAAGGTGCTGGAAAAGGCGGTGTCGGTCAGTCCCGGCCGTCTGCGCGATCAGGATGCCCACCTGCCCGGCCTGATCGCCGAAAGCCTCGACAAGCTAGCCCAGGAGCGCTGTGGTGCGATCCTCGTCTTCCCGGGCCAAGAACCGATCAAGGACAAGCTCTCCGGCGGCTACCAGCTCAACGCCCTGCCGAGCATCCCGCTCATCCTGAGCATATTTGACCCGAATTCGCCGGGCCACGACGGCGCGGTGCTCACCGAGGGCAACAAACTCTCTCAATTCGGTGTCCGCCTGCCCATGTCCCAGTCGGCACGGTTGTCCGAAGACTACGGCACCCGACACCACGCCGCCATGGGCCTGGCCGAGCAGACCGACGCGCTCGCCCTGGTGGTCTCTGAGGAGCGCGGCACAGTGTCCGCCTTTGTTAACGGCGAAATGCGGCCGATGGCCAACGCCGAGGCGATCACCGCCGCTATCCTCGACCACCAGCGGGCGCTGGGTTTTCTCGGACGGGACAACACCCCCAGGATCAGTAAGCGCACTGTTTTTCAGGTGTTCATCAGCCTGGTGATCGCCACGATTTTCTGGTCCACCCTGGTCGTTGCTCTGCGCGAGATCGTGGAACGGGTGCTGCCGGTGACCATCGACTACACCTCGCCCGCCGAAAGCCTCGTCCTGGTCGGCAAGAAAGAGGACGAGGTCAAGCTGCACCTCACTGGCCCCAAATCGGACATGGACACGCTCGCCACCAACCCGCCCAGCGTCAAAATCGACCTGTCGCGCATGGCTAAGGGGACGCAGACGATCATTATCACCAGTGAAAACCTCAACCTGCCCAAGGGTGTCACCCTACTCGACAGCTCGCCGCAGCAGCTCAAACTGACGCTGGCCGAGGTAGTGGAAAAAAACGTCGCCATCAGCCCGCAAATCATCGGC
>JAVEYP010000045.1:0-8618 GCA_034003445.1 Desulfobulbus sp. | reverse complement strand
GAGGTTCTCGTCACGACGGTGTTCGACCTGATGACCGCCCACCTAGGGGTCGCCCGGGCCGAGGACACAGGCCGGCAAGACGATACCTCGGTCACGTACCCGGCAAGCTATGACGATCCCGGCCCCTTTACCCCGGCCTGGCAGGAAGCCATTACCGGAGTCCCACGGCAAGACGCTATCCGCACCGCACGCGAGTTTGCCGAGAACGCCGAGAAAACGCGCGGCAAGTCGATGATCATTTTAGGCTCCGGAGCCAACCACTGGTACCACAGCGATATGATCTACCGGGCCATCGTCAACCTGACAACCCTGTGCGGCTGCCAGGGCGTGAATGGCGGAGGCTGGGCCCATTATACAGGGCAGGAAAAGGTTCGGCCCCAGGCCTCCTGGGCTCAACTGGCCTTTGCCCTGGACTGGACGCGCCCCCCACGCCACCAGAACGGCACCTCGTTTTTCTATTTTGCCACGGACCAGTGGCGTTATGACAACAACAGGGCCGAGAATCTGCTCTGGCCCATGGCCGCTCCGGATCGACCCCAGCACATGGCGGATTACAATGCGATCGCGGTTCGTCTGGGCTGGCTGCCCTCCTATCCGCAGTTCAACCGCAACCCGCTCGATGTTTGCCGGGAGGCGATGGAGCAGGGCGCCACTTCGGATGCAGATATTATCGCCCACGCACTCGAACAGCTGAAAAAGGGATCTCTGCGCTTTGCCATTGAGGACCCGGACCACCCGGACAATTTCCCAAGGATGCTTTTCCTCTGGCGGGCCAATGTGCTGGGGGCCAGCAGTAAGGGCCATGAATATTTCCTCAAGCACCTTCTGGGCGTGGAACATGGTGTCTGCAATGTCGATAGTCCTGTCCGGCCCAAAGATATTGCATGGCGGGATCCGGCTCCCGAAGGGAAACTTGACCTGCTGGTCACCCTGGAGATCCGGATGTCCACCAGTGCCCTGTATTCCGATATCGTCCTGCCCGCAGCCGGCTGGTACGAGATGCACGATCTCAGCACCACCGACATGCACCCCTTTATCCATCCTTTTAACCCGGCCGTGGACCCACCCTGGGAGGCAAAAACCAGTTGGGACCAGTTCAGCGCAATCGCCGAAAAATTCTCCGAACTGGCTGGAGTTCATCTGGGCGAAATGAAGGATCTCGTGGCCACTCCCCTGATGCATGACAGTCCGGGAGAGATTGCCCAATACGACGTCGCGGATTGGAGCAAAGGCGAAGTCGAGGCCATACCCGGGCGAACCATGCCCCAACTCTCGGTGGTCACCAGGGATTTTCCCAATGCCTTTGCAATGATGACAGCACTTGGACCGCTGGTCCACGAGGCAGGCGTCGGTTCTAAGGGTGTTTCCTGGTTGGGCAAGGAGGAGTATGCGGAGCTTGCTGTCGAACTCGGCACCGTGACTACCCCGGGCAAAAGCTATGGCATGCCGGTCATCACGACCGGAAAGCAGGCGGCCACGGTCATTTTGAAATTGGCACCTGAGACCAACGGAGAAACGGCGTTCAAATCGTGGGCCGGGGTTGAAAAAAAGACCGGCCTGGCGCTGAGCCACCTGAGCGCCGGCCGTCGCGATGAAAAGATATCCTTCGACGACATCACTGCCCAGCCGCGAAAAATTATCACCTCGCCGATCTGGAGCGGCATCGAGTCCCCGCACCGACGGTATTCACCTTTTGCCATCAATATCGAGGAAAAGGTGCCGTTTAGAACGTTCACCGGGCGCGCCCAGTTTTACCAAGACCACCCCTGGATGCTCGATTTTGGGGAGGGACTGCCCTTATACCGGCCGCCTCTGCGCCTGCCGGTTGATAATCGCCCCCACAGCGTTGCTGAGTCTTTAGCTAAAATGAAACCGGGAATAGTTGAGGACAACAGAAAGGCCCTGGCTCTGAATTACCTGACCCCGCATTCCAAGTGGTCGATTCACAGTACCTATGCCGAGACCCTGACTATGCTCACCCTTTTTCGCGGTGGCAAAACTATCTGGATCAGCGACGAGGACGCCCGGACTCTGGAGGTTGCCGACAATGACTGGCTCGAATGTTTTAACGAAAACGGTGTTGTCATGGCCAGGGCGGTCGTCAGCCACCGTATCCCGCCAGGCAAGGCCTTTATGTACCATGCCCAGGAACGTCTCCTTGATACCCCTGGCACTCCACTCACCAAACAACGAAGCGGCACCCACAACAGCGTAACCCGCATCATGGTCAAGCCGACCCATATGATAGGTGGTTACGCCCAACTCAGCTACGGCTTCAACTATTACGGTCCAACCGGGTCCCAGCGGGACGAGGTGATCGTGGTGCGCAAGGCCGGAGAGGTGGATTGGTATGAAGATTAAAGCCCAGATCTCCATGGTGCTCAACCTGGACAAGTGCATCGGCTGCCATACCTGCAGCATTCCGTGCAAGAACGTCTGGACCAACCGCAAGGGCGCCGAATACATGTGGTTCAATAATGTCGAGACAAAGCCCGGCCTCGGCTATCCCCGCGAATGGGAGAATCAAAAGCTGTACCGGGGCGGCTGGACCATGCAAGGCGGCAAACTGCGCCTAGCCGCGGGTGGCCGCCTGCACAAGGGACTCAACATCTTTCACAATCCGGACCTGCCGGTCATCGACAACTACTACGAACCGTGGACCTACGATTACGGCAGTCTGGTCACTGGTCAACAGAAAAAGCATCAACCCGCCATCCGCTCGATCTCGCAGCTCACCGGAGACCCGATGGCTATTACCGCGGGTCCCAACTGGGACGACGACCTGGCCGGCGTGTGCGAGACCGGTGACCGGGATGTGGACTTCGAAGGTCTCGATCACGCCGTCTATCTCGAATTCAAGCGGGTCTTTATGCTCTACCTGCCCCGACTGTGCGAGCATTGCCTCAATCCCGCCTGTGTGGCCTCGTGTCCTTCCGGCGCCATGTACAAGCGTGATGAAGACGGCATCGTCCTCATTGACCAGGAGCGTTGCCGATCCTGGCGTTATTGTGTGTCCGGCTGTCCCTACAAAAAAGTCTACTTCAACTGGAAGACCAACAGGTCGGAGAAGTGCATCTTCTGCTATCCCAGACTGGAGGCTGGTCTCACGACGCTGTGCGCGCACAGCTGTGTCGGCCGCATCCGCTATGTCGGTGTGGTGCTCTACGATGCGGACCGCATCCACGAGGCCGCGTCGGTTCGGAGTGACCGCGAAGTCTACCCGGCGCAGTTGGATCTCTTCCTGGACCCGTCCGACCCGAAGGTCATAGACACGGCACGCTCCCAGGGGATTCCCGAGCATGTACTTACCGCTGCCCGACGCTCACCGGTCTATCTGCTGGCCAAGGCCTGGCGACTGGCCCTGCCATTGCACCCCGAGTACAGGACCCTACCTATGGTCTGGTACATTCCGCCGCTGAGCCCGATTGAGTCCTGTGCCGAAGGCGGGGATGCCCATACTGCGGTGGACAATATGCGCATTCCCATCCGCTACCTGGCCAATATGTTCACCGCTGGTGACGAGGCCCCGGTGCGGCTGGCCTTGAAGCGCCTGGCTGGTGTGCGGGCCTATATGCGGACAGTGCGCGTGGAAGGACAGGGTGATCTTTCCATCCCGGCAGCCGTGGGTCTTGATGCCGAGACAGTGCTGCGGATGTACGAACTGCTGGCCATTGCCCGCCTCGAGGACCGATTCGTGATACCAACGGCCAGCCATCCGGACACGAGCCCGCTGCACACCACCCAGGGCTGCTCCGGCTTCCCTGAATGTCGCTGATGCAGGCCAGGGAGGCGCTCATGTCCCAGGACGACCAATTGGTCTACAAACTGTTGGCCGTGCTCCTGGAATATCCCGACGCTGCCTGGCAGGCCGCTCTCGTGGACCTGGACCAGGTTGTGGCTGGCCTACAGGATGCAGATCAGCGGCAGATCTTTCGCAATTTCTTTTCGCAGGTGGCTGCCACTGCACCCGACCAGCTGGAACAAGCCTATACCGCGGCCTTTGATCTTGATCCGGCCTTCAGCCTCAACCTCACGTATCACCTTCTGGGCGATAGCGAAGATCGCGGTAAGGCCCTGGCCGCTCTCTTGCGCCTGTATTGTCGGCAGGGTTTTGAGCTGGCTGAGCGCCAACTGCCCGATTATCTTCCCTTGGTCTTTGAGTTTCTTTCGCTGTCTTCAGGCCCGCAAGAACATGCCCTGCTCAATTCCTGTCTCGGTACTATCGCCCCCCTGGCTGAACGTCTGGAAAAAAAACAGCAGCACGTTCATGCCGGACTCGTGCGTTTGGGGGCTGACTTGGTCCAGCGACACACACCGAGTACCACTGCACACCAAAGCAAGGAGCCCTGAGATGACTCTCCTCAATACCCTGCTGTTCGTGGTCATTCCTTATATCGCCCTGACGATGTTTATCATGGGTCATGTCGGACGCTACCTGATCGACCGCTACGGCTGGACGGCCAAGTCCAGCGAATTTCTCGAAAAGAAGCGCCTCTTTATCGGCATAACTCTCTTTCACTGGGGTATCCTGCTGGTACTGTTCGGCCATGTCAGCGGCCTGCTCATTCCCCAGCGTTTCCTCGACCTTGTCGGCATCAATGCCGAACTCCATACATTCATTGCCCACTACAACGGCATGGCCACGGGCCTGGTGGCCTGCATCGGTCTTGGCTTGCTCCTGTACCGCCGTCTTTCTATCCGCCGCATCCAGGTCACCACCACTGTTACCGACTACATTGTCCTGGCAGCCCTGCTGCTGGTGGCTCTTGCCGGCATGTACAATGTTCTGTTCGGCGGATATCACATCCTCGACACCATTGCCCCGTGGATTCGCAGCATCGTCTTCTTCACTCCCGAACCGGCCCTGATGCAGGGGGTACCAATCAGCTACAAGATCCACATCATCGCGGGCCTTGTTCTTCTCGCCTTTTCACCGTTCACCCGGCTTGTGCACATCTGGAGCGTACCGCTGGGCTACTTTTCCCGGAGCTGGATCTTGTTTCGGCGGAAGATTGTCGTTTGATGGCATTGACCCAATTCCAAGCAGGACCCGGCCAAAAAAAACAGCGTCGTAGCGTGTCAGGCCAAGAAATCACTGCGATGACCATGAATCACGGTGGAAACCTTCCGTAACAGGCTCTGGAGCAGAGGCGTACCAATGGACAAAGTGATGGCATCAGAAAAGAGAATTGTGCGACCAGGGCCAGGGGACACTGTCATTGGCGAAAGCGGTGAGAGGCTGACCCCACCGACTGGGTGGGCATTCCTCCCTGCCGGAGATGCCGGGCTTACCCGTAAGGTCACCGCTGCCGGCGTATTCTGGCGGGTGCAGGCGCAGGTGGGGCGGAGGGTCATTTCCAAGGGTATTTGGGCGCCTAGTACGACCATTACCGAGGCCCGAAAGGAGATCGAGGCCTTGCGCAGCACCGATGCCTACAAAAAGAAACTCGCTGGTGCGCGGCGACGTCGAGATGAGAAGCAGTCTGAATACGAGCTGGAATTTTGTGGGGCGATCCGAGCATTTCTTGCCTTTGCCCCACGATATGAAGAAATGGAGAGAACGATGGCCGAGGCGGTTACCATCCATGCCATCCCGGTGGGGAGTGGCACTGTGGCGCGAACCGCTCTGATTCCCCTGGAGGACCGGGCCGCTAAAGCTGTGATCGCCTGGATGCGGCATCAAACCACGGCCTATGATTCGATGCGAATTGCCCGGATTAAAGGGCAAAGGCGGGAAGTACGGCGGATGCTGGCTCAACGGTCAGTTGCCCTGTTGCAGGCCTACCGGGTGGGGCAAGAATGTGCACCTGAGTGCCCGTTACAACAAGCCCTGGGACAATCCCGACCATGAATCAGTCTTGCGAGCATTAAAAGTCAGCACCTATTGGAAAAATGTTGATCGGTACAAGAGGACTGTAAATCCGGGATGGTGAGATTGGTTTTTTGGTTTTTCACACAAGCCTGGGCATGAGCAGGGGAGTGGCGACCCTGCCCGGAAGTACCGCAGGGGTAATCTGTTCCAGATAATAATCGTAGTTGCCTTCGAAGATGCGCATCTGACCATGGTCGATCTCAAAGACCCGGTTCACCAGGGAACGGAGGAAATAGCGATCGTGGCTGACCATGATGAGGGTGCCGGTAAACTGTTGCAGTGCGTCAAGCAGCACCTCGCGCGACTGGATGTCGAGGTGGTTGGTGGGTTCGTCGAGGATCAGGAAGTTGAGCGGCCGTGCCAGCAACATGGCCAGCACCACTCGGCTTTTTTCACCGCCAGAGAGGATTTTGATCTTTTTATCCACATCGTCGCCCTGGAAGAGGAAGGCGGCGCAGAGGTTGCGGACCACGCCGATATTGACCAAGGGCATAGCCGCCTGCACGGTTTCGAACACCGTCATCTCGCCGTTGAGCAGGTCCGTGGAATGCTGACTGAAATACCCGATAACGACGTTCGCCCCAATAGTCACCCTGCCGGTGGTTGGTTCGACCTGACCGGCCAGCACCTTCAAGAGGGTTGATTTGCCAGCCCCGTTGCGGCCGGTGAGGGCAATTTTTTCCTGCCGCCGGATCATGCCCGCAAGACCGCTGAACACCTGGCGGGTTATGTCGTTGGGTTGCAGCCAGATCTTGCAGAGGTCGGCCAGGCGGGCAACGTCGTCACCACTGCGGGGCGGTTCGGCAAATTCAAACTTGATGGTCCGCTGCTCGGGCGGCAGTTCAATCCGTTCGATCTTCTCCAACTTCTTGATCCGCGACTGCACCTGGGCGGCATGGGAAACCCGCGCCGCAAAGCGGGCAATAAAGTCCTCCTCCTTGGCCAGCATCTCCTGTTGGCGTCGGTAACTGGCCAGCAACTGTTCATGCCGAATTTCCCGCTCGCGCAGATAAAAATCGTAGTTGCCGCTGTAGGTGGTCACGCTCTGATTGGCCACCTCAACAATCCGGCCGACCACCCGGTTCATGAACTCGCGGTCATGACAGGTCATCAGCAGTGCGCCTTTGAATTCGCTCACCAGCCATTGTTCCAGCCAGACAATGGATTCAACATCAAGATGGTTGGTCGGTTCGTCGAGAAGGAGGACGTCCGCATTGACGGTGAGGATGCCGGCCAGGGCGATGCGCATTTTCCAGCCGCCGCTAAAGGATTCGACCGGAAACCCGCATCGGTCGTTGCCAATGCCAAGCCCTGTCAGCACTGCCTGAGCACGGTTTTCCAGGTCATAGCCGCCCCGGTGCTCGAACTCCTCGGTGGCATTGCCGTAGCGTTCAAGAAGGGCCGTCAACTCGTCATCTTCCATCGGGGTAGACATGGCCCCTTCCATTTCCCGGATCTGCTCACCCAGGGCAGTGACCTCTCCGGCTGCGGCCATGACCTCGGCCAAGGCCGAACGGCCGGACATCTCGCCCACCTCCTGAGAAAAATATCCGATTACCGTCTGTTTGGAGCAGGAGATCTCACCTTTGTCCGGCGCCTCCTGGCCGGTAATCAAACGAAAAACAGTGGTCTTGCCGGCTCCATTGGGACCAACCAGACCGGTACGAGTGGCCGGGAGAATTTGTAGAGAGCCGTTGCGGAATAAAACCCGGGAACCGTATTGTTTGGTGATATTGGTCAGATGGATCATGGCAACGTAGAGGAAAAGAGACAAATGGGAGAAAGCCGCGACATGGGGCGCTGCAAAAAAAAAGCCGCAACCTAGTCGGGAAAGACCGTGTGCGCAAGGGGGAAGCGGTCTGTTTTTTGTCAGGGACAATTCTAGAGATAACCGTGATAAGTGCTCTCAGGGGGGATGCGGAGATTTTCTCCCGCAAGGACGAAACCACCGAAGCACAGCAGCTGGAATCGTTACTTTGCTTTCACCAGCAGTCGGGTTTGTTGTGGGTGCTTTTCCTGGCCCTGCTGGGCACCAGCTCAGTGAAAAATTTACAGACAAGCGATGATCGTACTCTATTTACGAGGTTTTTGATGACATCCGTTTCCGCGCAAGAAGAGCGACAATCCTTAATCCGTTCACTGTTTGACGAATACATAGAGATGTATGCATCGCGCGATGATCGCCTGACAGCGCGTTTCAGTGAAAATTTCAGTGGATACGCCGGCAGCAGTGATGTGCTCGTCAAGGATAAAGACGAGTGGGTAAAAATCACCAGGCAGGACTTTGCGCAAGTGCCAGGCCGTATCCGTATCGAGATGCTGGATATCTTGCTGCAGGATATCAGCGACGATGTTGTCGCGGTCACCGCATTTTTTCATATTCACCTGCCATTTCCCGAGCACATCCTGTCTGGGGAAACAGCACGACTGGTGCTGGTTTTCCGGCTCAAAGGCGGAGACTGGGAGATCGTGCACAGCGGTATCTCGATCCCCTTTGGCTTGGCACAAAGTGGTGAAATCTATCCGATGATACGTTTGCAAGAGCATGCGTACGAGCTTGAGGTACTGGTCGAGCAACGTACCCAGGCATTGAAGGCAGTGAATGAAAAGCTCGTTGCCTTAAGGGACCCTCGAATAATCTGATTATGTGCCAAGCGACCACTTTACCGCTGTGATTCAGCCAACGAGAGACAGGAGCCAGTTGGAACCCGACCGCTTTCGATCATCTTTCGGCCCGTCCTGCGGG
>JAVEYP010000044.1:0-8663 GCA_034003445.1 Desulfobulbus sp. | reverse complement strand
TGTGGCCGCGCTGCAGACGGCGGATGATGACGTTTGCCGTTTCCGGGTGGTGGGCGAACAGACTTGTGCCGATCAGTTGCTTGCCGCCGCTGTCGCGAAAGCTGCCTGTGGACTGCCGGTCGAGGGCGATGCTGGTGCCCTCGGTAGCGCAGACGCTGATGGCGGCAGGGGAGTCCAGGACCCAGTCGATTTCAGCTGGCACCATGTCGGGGTCCGTCTGGGAGGGATCAGAAGGCGCCCAACTGGTCCGGCTTAAAGAGCAGCCAGCGGAACAAGTGCTCTTCCAGGCTGAGGCAGGTGCAGAAGTTTTCCCGGATCAATCGATGTCGGACCGGGTTGCCGTGGCCGTAGTGGTCGATGATGTATTCCTGTCGCTCGCCCAGGTTAACGACCACGTTGTGTCGCACGCGTTTGTCCGCATAGTAGACCAATTCAGGCGCGGTGAAGCGGCCCTCACGGTAGCGGTCCGGGGCGTAGTCGCGCAGGCGCACGTGCTCCTCAACAATGGCCGCGATTTCGGGGTAGCCGTGCTGCCGACAGATCTCGCCGCCCACCTTAGCGTGGTCGCAATCACTGTTCAGGCAGGGGGTCTTGGCGATATCGTGGAGGAGGGCGCCGGCGATCACGAGCTGACGGTCCACATGCGGCCTGTCCGGGTTGGCGGTCGAGAGCCCGCTGATCAGTTGCTCGGCGAGGCGGGCAACTACTAGCGAGTGGTGGCGGATGTTCGGCAGCATCTCATAGTGCTCCATCAACTGGAGGCAGGTGGTGAGTGCCGGCACGGGCGCGGCGACAGCCATGGCGGGCAGTTATCTGCCGCTGAACCGGTGGACGGCCTCAACCGCGATGCGCGCCTGCTCAGGCGGTGTTTCCGGCTGGATACCGTGTCCCAGATTGAAAATGTACCCGCGCGCTCCGGCGGCCTCGGTGAGCATGGTGCGGATGCGCTCCTCGAGTTCCTTTTGAGGCAGGAACAGGGCGACCGGGTCGAGGTTGCCCTGCACGGCGTGGTTTCCGGCCTGGCGGATGGTCTCGCCAATGGGCAGGCGCCAGTCGATGCCGAGCACGTCCGCATCCAGAGTGCTGGTCAGGGGCAGCAGGGTGGCGCCGTTGTTTGCGAAGTAGATGATCGGAATATCGGTCATGGCGCGCAGATCGGCCAGGATGGAGCGCACCCAGGGCAGGGCGAACCGTTCGTAATCGCAGGGAGCAAGTATTCCGGCCCAGCTGTCGAATAGCTGCAGGGCCTGAGCACCCGCACGCGCCTGGGCCTGCAGATAGGCACTGGTACAAGCGGTGATTTTAGCGAGCAGGCGGTCGTACAGGTCCGGCTCCTGGAACATCATCCGCTTGGTCTGCAGGAAGACCTTGGAGCTGCCACCCTCGATGAGGTAGGTGGCGAGGGTAAACGGCGCGCCGGCAAAGCCGATGAGTGGCACCTGCAGTTCCCGGCGGAGCAAGCGGATGGTCTCGAGCACGAAGGGCAGGTCTGCTTCCGGGTCGGGGATGCGAAGTCTCTCCACGGCAAGCTCGCTGCGCACTGGATCGGCGAACACCGGTCCTCTTCCCTCGTGAAAGTCGAGTTGGAGACCCATGGCCTCCAGGGGGACGAGGATGTCGGAGAAGAGGATGGCCGCGTCGAACCCAAACCGCTCAATGGGTTGTAGGGTCACCTCGGTGCACAGATCAGGGCGCTTACACAGTTCGAGGAAGCTGAACTGACTGCGTACCCGCTGGTATTCGGGCAGGTAGCGGCCGGCTTGGCGCATGAACCAAACCGGGGTGTAGTCGGTTTGCTCGCCGCGACAGGCTTTGAGAAAGGTGTCGTTCATCATAGGTGTCTTAGGGTGATGGCCTTTTGGCTCGTTGTTGACGATGGTGCCGGTGTGGCCGGCGGGCCTAGCGACCGCGTTCAGCGGCCCGGCTGGTGGGAACAAAACGGCTCGCCCGCCAGGTAGTCGCCGGTCACGGCCCAGGCCCTGGCGCGGCAACCGCCGCAGACGTTCAGGTATTCGCAGCGGCCACAATTATCCTTGTAGCCTGCGAAATCGCGCATTTCCAAGAAAAGGGGTGACTCCTCCCAGATCTCCCGGAAGGACTGGCGCCGGATGTTTCCCGCCGGCAGCGGGAAATAACTGCACGGCAGGACGTTGCCATCGACGTCAATCATGCAGATGAGCTGCCCGGCGAGGCAGCCTTTGGCGCCGCCAGTGGAGAAATTGAGGTTGCGCCGCTGAAACCGTTCGCCCTCCTGTTTGGAGCGTTGCAGCACGACCCGGTAGTACTGAGGAGCGCAGGTGGGCCGGACGAGCAGTTCTTCCTCCTCCTTTTCCATGTCATAGTGCCAGTTGAGCATTTCCTCGTACTCATCCGGCGGGATCAGTTCGGCCATGATCTCCTCGCCGCGGCCGGTGGGCACGATCATGAACAGGTACCAGGCGGTGGCGCCGAGCGATTTTACTAACTCGTAAATCTTTGGTGCCTCGTCCTTGTTGCGTTTAGTGAATGAGCTGTTGATAAGAAAGTCGATGCCGTGCGCGTTGAACAGCTGGATGGCGTTCATAACGCCGTCAAAGGCGCCGGCCTGGTTGCGGAAATCGTCATGCACTGCAGCGGTGGAGCCGTCCAAGCTGAGCGACACCATGCGGATCCCGCTTTCCTTGATACGTCGGCAGGTGTTCTCGGTCACGAGCGAGCCATTGGTGGCCAGGCACATGCGCATGCCGAGGCTGGTGCCATAGGCAGCGATATCAAATACGTCTGCCCGTAGCAGCGGTTCGCCCCCGGACAGTACCACCACTGGGCTGGCGTAGCTGTGGATGTCGTCGAGCACCCGCTTTGCCTCGTCCAGAGAGAAGTCCGAGTGCCCCTCGACCTCGAGCTGCGACGAAGAGCGGCAGTGGACGCAGCGGAGGTTACAACGGCGGGTGATCTCCCAGGCAATCCATTTCGGCGAAAAATCCATAGGTGTCTCGGTGTTCCGCAGGTGGCGGAAAGTAGAGGCTGGGGGCGGTGGATGGGGCGCGGCTGCCGACAGAAGCTAGGCTTCGAAGCCGCCACCCTGTGGCAATGGCCTGCGGCCAACAAACATGCAAGGACTATATTCCTCTCGGCTCGCAGGGTCAACTGCTTTGTCTGGCCGGAGGCGGGCTGCCGCTCGCGTACCTTTGCGCGCGACGATAGTTGTGGCAATTCTTCGCAATCGTTTTATTTATAAGAAAATCTTAATAACTCGCCTTAACCAGGAGGGAACGCGTGATGAACATCAAGAGCATCCTGACCCCGATCGACTTTTCCGACAATGCCAGTAAGATTGCCAAGGCCGCCGTATATGTTGCCGGCGCCTTTAAGGCGGAACTGCATCTCGTCTTCGTGGTCCAGAATTTCGAGGATTACAGCGGATTCTTCGTGCCGCCCATCAACCTGCCAAACCTTGAGGAGGAACTGTTTGCCTCGGCCCAGCAACAGATGGAGTCGTTTATGGAGGAGCAGCGGGAAATGTTTACCGCGGCCGGCGTGACCGATGTGACCAGCAAAGTGCTGGCCGGCGACGTGGCCGAGGAAATTCTGAAGTACGCCGTCAGAAGGAAGGTGGAACTGATCGTTATGGGCACCCACGGCTATAAGGGGGTAGAGCGAATTATGTTCGGCAGCGTTGCCGACAAGGTAGTGAAAACGGCTTGCTGCCCTGTGATGACCATCAACCCCTACCGGGAGGATTGCGAGGAAACGGTGGGCTGAGCTACTCGGGGTGCGAGCAACAGAGCCTCGCCGGCACTTACCCGCGGGGCTCTGACAAAATAATCCCCGAAAAAAAGGTTTGCAGGCGTGGCTCCCATGGAAAAACTCCGGTGCCCCAGCATCGTGGCAAGCAACATGCCCAATGATGTATCCGCTGGTATCGGTGCCTAAGTCAGCGCGGTGCGCGACATTTCTCTATCCGGTCTGGGTCTGCACGACCTGGCGGCCAATGTTGGTCGAAAATCAGCCTCGCACACGGTGGTCGACACCCATGGTGACAGCCTGCTCACGTTCCGGAGGCGATCGCGTTGGCAGGCCGCCGGCCCGTTGTCCAAAAAGATTGACGTGCAAAATGCTGAGGCCCCCGCGAGGTGGACCGACTTTGGGTGCACGTTCGAATCCGTCGGCAGGCAGGGCGGCTGAGAGGGGAGGCTGTTTTTCAGATGGTGGTCAGCGTACCGACCAGGGTGAGGGCCTGCTCCTGCGGAGCGGTGTCGTCCGGGGAGGGGTGCTCGCCGGCAAAAGCGGCCAAAAAGAGGTGCCGGGCGTTTATGCCGGGGAAGGCAAAAAGGTCGAGCCGGCCGCGGCCGTTTCGTCCCTGCGGGAAGACCTCATCCAGGCGAGCCGCCCATTCCGCCGCACCCTGTCGTAGGCGTGCTGCCACGTCCTCCCCTTTGACTGACACCGCAGTCAGGGCCACCTCTAGGCTGGGGCAGGCCTCGATAAGCGGCGCGTTCGTCACCTCGAAGGTGTCGTCGGTGGCCGGGAGTTCCAGACTGAGGAACTGTCTCGAGCTCTGGTGGCGCTCTGCTTCGTACCAGTCCACTAGGGTGTCCAGGGCAGCCGAATGGGCGGTGACGAAGACCGTTGACCCAAGCGGCGCAGGTCGGTGGAAGAACAGACGGGTCCACGCCTTGAGGCGGTGGCTGAGCATGGTGTCGGCGTGGCGACCATCCTCCTCCAGGTTGTCCGTTAGCGTGAACAGGTCGTCGCTCTCCTGGCGAAGTTCCTGCAACAAGGCGTCCTGACGCCTGTCAATGTCGTGCATCGCCTTGTCCACACCGGCCTGCTCGGCGTCGAAGAGTTCCCCCAGTTTAAGCACCAGGCGCGACTGCCACAGGCGCTGCGTTGTTTCCTCATCCTCCTGCGTGCCGATCGTGGCGTGCTGCAGCAGGCTGGAGAGGATCGAACTGCCCGACTCCGACCCGGTGTGGTGGTGCAAGTTTGCCAGGGTGAGCCGGGCAAGCTGGCTGAGGTAGTCGTCCCCGCGTTGTTCCATGTCCCGTACCAGGGCGAGGAAGCCGTCGCGCCGCTCGCCGAGCGGCACGGGCGTGACCAGGCGGAGATGGCCGTGCTGCAGCATCTCCACAATGGCAGGGGAGGGGGCGATGAGTGGTTCGTCCTCCACGGCTTGCAGGTGGACAACCTTTCCGAAAGTCTGTACAAGAGGGACGATTTGGTCCTCACGTGGGACCGACTCGGGGAAAATACAAACGGTAAGCTGGTTCATAGATGACGACGTTACGGGAAAAAATTACCTTTGTGCTGACGACCCTGGCCTATCTGCTTTTCCACCTGCGCCTAGGGGCGAACCTGAGCGAAATCGCCATTGGCACCCTCTCGCAGATGCTGCTGACCGCTCCTTATGCCATCGGCTTTGCCTACATCATCGCAGCCGTGTTCCGCAGGCTGTCCGGCAGGGG
The DNA here is from genome assembly GCA_034003445.1 of Desulfobulbus sp. Lineage (GTDB taxonomy): Bacteria > Desulfobacterota > Desulfobulbia > Desulfobulbales > Desulfobulbaceae > Desulfobulbus. The sequence goes on along the minus strand of JAVEYP010000044.1, from coordinate 3,219 downwards.
CTGGCCGCCCTGGGATAGACTGTTGCGGCTGTTTTTTACCTTTGGAATTCTTTTTGCTTTTTTCTTCGCGCTGTACGAGCACGCGGGCCAGCGGTCTCCGCTGGAGATGGAGGAGCGACAGGGGCCGGCCGCTAGCGTATCACGCTTCTTCGAGGGTGTACTCCCGAGGGGGCAGTAGTGTTCGGCATGAGGAGACTGTCCGGGCCGATGAGGGTGCCCGGGCTGGTGACCGAGTTGCAACCGGTTTGGACGTTGTCGCCTAAGATCGCGCCGAGCTTCTTCAAGCCGGTGTCCACCCCACCATCCGGGGTGCGCACGGTGATGGTGCCGGCAAGAAAGCGCAGGTTGGCAAACTTCGTGCCCGCTCCCAGGTTGACATTGGCGCCGAGGATTGAGTCGCCGATGTAAGCGAAATGGCCGGCCTTAGCGCCGTCGAGGAAGATTGAGTGCTTGACTTCGGTGGTGTGGCCCACTACGCAGCGGCGGCCGATCAGGCAGTTGCCGCGCAGGTACGCCCCCTGACGGATTTCGGAGTAGTCGCCGATGATGGCCGGAGCCTTGACCATGGCTCCGGACTCGACGAGTACCCCCCGACCGATCCTGATGTTCCTCCCTAACATGACCGCCCCACCCATGATCACCGAGGCGCCCTCGAGGATCTGCCCGTTTTCCCAGACGCTCAACCCACCCTTAGTGGTGTCGTTGTAAGTGATGATGCACTCGCGCGCGCTGCGCAGTTTTCCGTTGAAAAGCACGTAGGGGCTGTCGAGCGGTACGCCATCAGTGAGGCCGACGTGGTGAAAGGTCGGCTCGGTGCGGGCGGCGATGTATTGTTTAAGCTTCTTCAGCGGCTCCCAGGCATGGGTGCAGCCGGCAAAGAGATCCTCGCAGGGGGAATCGTCGAGATCGAAAAAGGACTCTGTGGTCAGCATAACCGGCTCCTGGGCAGTCTGAGGCAAACGGTGGGGGACTGGTTCTCTGTATTGACGCACCGGCAATCTATATTGATGCACCGGCAATTATTCAAGCGAAATTTTCTTTGGTTGACGGGCAGGAGCACCCGCTTGACTTCGCCCGAGGTCATGTTTACTTTCAACCGACTATCCGGAATGCGTGCGATTGCGCTAGACGATATGAAGGAGGAAGAACGTGGAATTTGACGATTCGTTATCGACCAGCATGGGTGACTTTGGGGAGAGCACGCAGGATCTGGAGATCCCCGAGTCTCTGCCGATGATGGCGGTGCGTGATGTGGTGGTGTTTAATTATATGATCATCCCGCTCTTTGTTGGCCGGCCTGGTTCCATCGAGGCCGTCAACGAAGGGCTGAGCAAAAACAAGCTGCTCATGCTGGTCACCCAGAAGGATCCGACCAAGGACGATCCCGAAGAGAAGGATCTGTACACCGTCGGCATGGTCTCGATGATCATGCGCACCCTGAAGTTGCCCGATGGCCGCCTGAAGGTGCTGGTGCAGGCCATCTCCAAGGCACGAGTGCGCTCCATCCAACAGCACAAGCCGTTCTACCAGGTGGAAATCGACCTCATCGAAGAACCCGAGAGCGACGAGATTACCGTCGAGACCGAGGCGCTGATGCGCACCGTGCGGGAACAGACCGAGAAGATCATGAGTCTGCGCGGCCTGCTCTCTTCAGACCTGATGATGATTATCAACAATATTGAGGAGCCGGGCCGGCTGGCCGACCTGGTGGGCTCCAACCTGCGTCTCAAGATCTCGGAGTCGCAGAAGATCCTCGAGACCATCGACCCGGTTGAGCGTCTGCGGCTCGTGGCCGACTTGCTGCACAAGGAACTGGAGGTGTCCACCGTCCAGGCCAAGATCCAGTCCGACGCCAAGGATGAGATGTCGCGCAGCCAGCGTGAGTATTTCCTGCGCGAGCAAATCCAGGCGCTCAAGCGCGAACTGGGCGACGAGGACGGCTACTCTCAGGAGATTGAAGACCTGCGTAAGCAGCTGCGCAAGAAGAAGATGCCCAAGCTCGTCAAGAAGGAAGCGCGCAAGCAGCTCAAACGGCTGGAGATGATGCACCCCGATGCCTCCGAGGCGACCATTGTGCGCACCTATCTGGATTGGTTTCTCGACCTGCCCTGGAAGGAATCTTCGACGGATTTGCTCGACCTGAAGGTGGCGGCCGATGTCCTTGACGAGGACCACTACGGCCTCGACCGGATCAAAGAACGCATCCTTGAATACCTGGCTGTGCGCAAGCTCAACGAGAACACCAAGGGACCGATCATCTGTTTTGTCGGCCCCCCTGGCGTGGGCAAGACCTCACTCGGGCAGGCCATTGCCAAGGCCATGGGCCGTAAGTTCTACCGACTTTCGCTGGGCGGTATGCGCGACGAAGCCGAAATCCGCGGTCACCGGCGAACTTATATCGGTGCGTTGCCCGGACGCATCCTGCAGGGGCTGAAGAGTGTGGGCACCAACAACCCGGTGTTCATGATGGACGAGATCGACAAGATCGGTGACGACTACCGTGGTGACCCCTCTTCGGCCTTGCTCGAGGTGCTCGACCCGGAGCAGAACAACACCTTTTCAGATCACTACATGAACCTGCCGTTCGACCTTTCCAAGGTCATGTTCATCACCACCGCCAACCGCAGCGACACCATCCCCGGGCCGCTTCTCGACCGCATGGAGGTTATCCAACTGTCCGGCTACACCCTGGAAGAGAAGATGGTGATTGCGCGCAAGTATCTGATGCCTCGCCAGATCCGCGAGAACGGCATCAAGGCCGGCCAGATCAAGTTGGACGCCGCGACTTTGGAGATCATTATCAGCCGTTACACCCACGAGGCCGGCGTGCGCAACCTGGAGCGCGCGATCGGCAAGGTCTGTCGAAAAATCGCCCGGAAGGTGGCAGAGGGCGGCAAGGGGCCGTACCTGATCTCGGACAAGACGGTGGAGAAGTATCTGGGGCCCCCCAAGTTTCTGCATGAGGACCTTCTCGACACTAGCGGCCATCCAGGCCTAGTCAACGGGCTCGCCTGGACCGAGGTCGGTGGCGAACTGCTGCACATCGAAACCTCGGTGCTGCCCGGAAAGGGTAAACTGCTGCTCACCGGCCAACTGGGCGACGTCATGAAAGAGAGCGCGCAGGCGGCGCTCAGCTATTGCCGAAGCCGCAACAAGGAGCTGGGCGTAGAGCCGGCCTATTTCGATAGCGTCGATATTCACATTCATGTGCCGGCGGGA
>JAVEYP010000043.1:0-8749 GCA_034003445.1 Desulfobulbus sp. | reverse complement strand
GCCCCCGACCAGCTGGACGTCATAATGGCGCTCGCCAAGGACTCGCCGGGCGGCTTCTCGGACCACGGCAAAGGCCTCGGGCAACAGTTCGTCGACTGTGGCACCCTGAGCGATCCGCTCGCGGAACTCGACCGTCTTAGCGGCCAATTCGCTGTCGGAGAGCGGCTCAATAGCAGCCTCGAATTCGTTGATCAGCTGTACCTTGCGACGGTACTGCTTGATCATCCTGTCGTTCTTACTACCGAATGTTTTAGCTAAAATCTTTCCTATCATCGTGCTTCTCCGGTCCGGGTTGTTTGTTCCCGGGAATGGAACAGAAAAAAAGAGGGGCGAAGGGCCGAGCGGGCGTCAGCCGCCGGACTGCGGGCCGGTGCGGGTGCGGATGAGGGCGTCCTCGTCGCAGTCCGGAAACTTGGGGCAGTGCACACAATCGCTCCAAATCTTGTGGGGCAGGTTCTGTTTGTCCGTGTCTCGGAAGCCCAGCTTGCGGAAAAAACCGGCCTGGTAGGTCAGCACGAACACGCTGCCGATCTCCAAGCTCTCCGCCTCGTCCAGGCAGGACTCAACCAACTGGGCGCCGATACCGCACTGCTGATGCGACTCGGTCACGGCCAGCGAACGGATCTCGGCCAGATCGTCCCAGCTGATCTGCAAGGCGCAGATGCCGTGGATCACGTCATCCTCCTCGTAGACAACGAAATCGCGCAGGTGGTCGTACAAGGAACTGATGGAGCGGGGCAGCATCAGCCCCTTGGCGGCGAATTGGACAAGCAGGGCGTGAATGGGCCGGACGTCGCTCATCCGGGCCGGACGGATCCGACCGTCGCAGGGTTTCGTTTGTTCAGCCATGGATGTTCCCTTGTCGTCAAACCGGAGACTCGTCCGGGCGCCGGCCGCCCCGGTGCAGGGGCCGTTGTTGCATCAATCGACCGACACCGGGCCGGGGCCGACAAGCCAACGGTACAAAAACCAGTTGAGGCCGCCAGCGGCAAGGCAGCAGAGGAGAAGGGCCAAATCACCCGGCCAGTTGCCGGGCCGCAGCAGGGAAAACATGCCCATAGCGATGGTCGCCCCGTACCCAACCGCCGGCAGAAGGTCACTGGTCCTAGCAGGTAGAGCAAATTGCCGTCGCGCCAGCAGGGTGGCAAACGGCCGCGCCACCAAAAAAAAGGCGAGATACGAGAGGACAAGAAACGGCAAGAATCCAAAAACTGCCCAGGTGAGCAAGGTCCGGCTGGCCGCCCCGACCCCCTCGGTCCCGCCCACCCGGGTCAGGACCAGGGCCGGTAGGCTGACCATATGGGCGAGCAGCAGAAAAAGGACCGGTGCACAAGCAGGCGCGTACAGCCACGAATGCCGTTCTACATGCTGGAATATCCAGCGGAGCATGGCGTGCGGCCGAAACAGGCTCGCCCGCTTGGCCTTTGCCCGGTTTCGTTTACTTCTCATTTGTTCCATTGGTCGGCACTGCGCCCTGGTGAACCTTTCGTTCCTGCTGGCACCACCACCTGGGTCGACGGCAGGGTTCGCTCTATCGACTGCTCGTCGGGCGATGTCACCCTGGTCGGCAGCAGGATCGTCTGCCCGGCCCAGATGCCGAGGAGAAACATCCAGAGCAGGAGACAAAAACTGACGACCACAAGACCAGATAGGCCACCCCAACCGATCTCGAAGCAAAACGGTTTAGTCCCCTTTGGGCGGGCGAGGTTTTTTTTCCTCTGACCACTATCGGCATTCCCCCGGTCTGGACGGGCGCGCATCACCACCCTCCACGGACGGGACCAGGCACAGCCGCCGCACCGTCCAAATTGCTATTTTTTAAACATTGCCGACCGAAAAGCAAGGGCCCAAGCATTGTTGCCAAGAAAAAAACAGCGAACAATTCACATGCGTTCCGGCACGGTCAGACCGATGAGGCGCAAGCCGTTGCGGAACACCCGCTTCAGTCCCCCGCACAGGGTCAGCCGGGCCAGGGTCAGTTCCTCGTCGGCGGTGAGCACCTTATGTCGGTTATAGAACCCATGGAACTGAGCGGCGAGCTCCATCAGGTAGAAAACAACCCGGTGGGGAGCCAGGTCGGCCGCGGCGCCGGCTACCAGCTGCGGGTAGGCGGCCAAGGTCTTGAGCAGGGCGAACTCTTCCGGCTCGGTTAGCCGGCGCAGGTCAGCCCGCTCCGGGGTGGCGGCGATCACGCCCTGCTCGCGGGCTAGACGCTCAATGCTGCACAAGCGGGCGTGGGCGTACTGGACGTAATAGACCGGGTTCTCCTGGCTCTGTTTCGTGGCCAAGTCGAGGTCGAACTCGATCAGGCTATCGGGCTTGCGCATGAGCAAAAAGAAGCGGAAGGCGTCCGCCCCGACCTCGTCCACCAGCTCGTCGACGGTGACAAAGGTGGCCTTACGCGTAGACATCTTCACCTGCTTGCCGTCGCGCAACAGGGTAACGAACTGATAGAGGATCACGGTGATGCGGTCCGGATCGTGGCCCAGGGCACGAACCCCGGCGAGCACATCGGGCACGGTGGCGATGTGGTCCGAGCCGAACACATCAATCATCCAGTCGTAGCCGCGCCGAAACTTGTCGTCGTGGTAGGCTATGTCCGGCAGCCGATAGGTCGGTTCGCCGCTACTCTTAATGATCACCCGGTCTTGCCCCTGACCAAACTGGGTAGTCCTGAACCACGTGGCACCCTCCTTCTCGTAGACCAGGCCCCGCTCACGCAGTTCTTCGACTATCCTTTTGACCCGACCGTCCTCGTAGAGGGTGTGCTCGTTAAAATAGCTGTCAAAGCCAATGTCGATGCGCTTTAAGGTGGTGTCGATATCAAGGAAGATCGCCTGCTGGGCCCGTTCCTTGAAAACGCACAGATCAGCGTCCCGGAAACCACTGCCGCCCTCCGCGACTAGGGACTGGGCGATGTCCCGAATATAGTCCCCCTGGTAGCCGTCCTCCGGAAACTCGAAGGGCAGGCCGAGCAGTTCCAGATAGCGCGCCTGGGTCGACTCGCCCAGCACGCGCATCTGCCGGCCAGCGTCATTGAAGTAGTATTCCCGCTGCACGTGGTAACCAGTGGCCTCAAGCAGACGGGCAATAGCATCGCCGAGCACGGCGTTGCGGCCGTGGCCGATGCTCAGCGGGCCAGTAGGGTTGGCGCTGACAAACTCAACCAGCACGCGCCGGCCACTCCCTTGGTTGGAGCGGCCGAAGTGCTCGTCCTCGGTGTAGAGAGGGGCAAGTACCGTGGCCCAAATATCCCTGGTGAGGAACAGGTTGATAAAGCCCGGGCCGGCGACCTCCACGCGCGTGAAGATCGGGTCAGCAGCGAGCAGCTCAACGAAGAGCGCGGCCAAGTCGCGGGGGTTACAGCGGTCAGTCTTGGCAACGACCATAGCAAAGTTGGTGGAGAAGTCACCCTGCGCCTCGCGTTTGGGCACCTCCACGGTGTAGCGACCCTCGGCCTCTCGGCTCCACATCCCCTGCTCCGCCCCTGTGACGAAGCAGCGGTCGATGGTCTGTTTGACGCGTGTTTTGATCATGAATTCGTGACGTGGCAGAATATCAGTGGCATCCCGCAGGACCGCCGCAGTGCGGCGACGGGAGGCGCCCTTAGTCGACCATCTCCCTCTGGTTGAGATTGCCGAACAGACAGAGCACCTCGTAGCTAATGGTCTCCATCCACCGGGCGATGTCGTCGGCAGTGATCTCTTCTTCGCCCTGGCGACCGAGCAGCACCGCCTCATCACCGACCCGCACCCCGTCGATACTGGTTGCGTCAACCAGGGTCAGATTCATGGAGATGCGGCCGATAACCGGGACGCGCCGGCCATGGAGAAGCACTTCCGCCCGGTTCGAAAGAATACGCAGGTAGCCGTCTTCATAGCCCACGGGCAATACAGCCACGGTGGTTGGTCGGACGGTGATGAACAGGTGATTATAGCCGAGACCGACCCCGGCAGGCAACTGGCGCACCTGGATGACGCTGGAGGTGAAACGCAGCACCGGCCGCAGGAGCGGTTCGGCCGCGGCAGCACGACCGGCCGCACCGTCCGGGTAATAGCCGTAGAGAGCGATGCCGAGTCGGACCATGTCGAGCCGGGCGCCGGCAACATAAAACAATCCACCGGAGTTGGCAAGATGCAGGCAACACCTGCCCTCCCCCAGCTGAGCAATACCGGCCGCGGCCTGGTTGAAGGTGGCGAGCACCTCCGCCGAATTGGTGGACTCGCGGTCTTCAGACATAGGCAAGTGAGCCATGACCCCTTCGACCCTCAGACCGGGCAGGGACTGCGCAGTCCGGGCTAGTTCCGTGAAACCGGCTGGCAGGGTGCCCTGGCGGCCCATGCCTGCATCCACCTTGAGATGAATGGGCAATTCCACCCCCTGCAGGACGGCATCGCGAGAAAGTTCCGGCAAAATTTCCGCATCAACCACCACCGGTGTAAGCCGGTGTTCGACGATGCCGGGTAGGGACTGCGGGACCACGCCCGCAAACACGAAAATCGGCAAATCGCAGCCAGCCTGGCGCAGGCACACGCCCTCCCGCGCCTCGGCAACCCCGAAGGCAACGGCCCCGTGGGCTGCCAACAGGTGCGCGCAGGCAATCATGCCGTGGCCGTAGCCATCGGCCTTGACCATGGCCATGACGCCAACCCCACCGGCCTGCTGTCGGCAGAGATCGAAATTGTGCGCCAGAGCGGCACGACTGATTGTCACACGGTTAAGCGATTCCATCGTTTCTCAACTCGGTACGCCATTGACGCCAGCCTATCCTGCTGGACAGGCATAGGCTCCAGCCGATGGCCAGGTAGATTGTGCCGAGCAGCGGCCCAGGCAGCGGCGAACGTCGCAGGCCCGCACCGGCAGCGATCATAAGCAGCACGAGCAACCAGGTCTTCCACGAATACACCGCGCCAAGACAAGTACGATCGCCAAACCGGGCAATCCTGCCAATGACTCGCGCCCCCACTCGATCATGCACGAACCGTGACTTGAGAGTGCCGATGAGGAGCGCGACCAGCGCCAGCAGGCGCCCGTTGCCCGGGTCGAGCCAGCTCCAACCACGCAACATGAGCAGACAGCCGACCACAGTCCACAAAAAGGGCGCAGCGAACAAGTGCACCGACCGGGGTACCCCGGGTTTGAACGGCGGCTTCACCGCCTGCCTGCCCATGCTTGGCCCTGGCCACCAGGGTCGTTTTCGACCCCAGAAACACAATAAGCCCATCCCCGCAAAGGGATGGGCTTATGACTCGACCGAAAAATCAGCTTATATCACATTTCGGTAACGGTAATGGCGGCTTCCGGGCACACCTCAACACAGGTCTCGCAACCCAGGCACTCCTCCGCATTTACCGGTTCGGCCTTGCCGTCCTCCATTTCGAACACCTGAGCAGGGCAGGCATTCACACACTCTTCGCAACCAGCGCATTTTTCTTTGTCGACAGCGATATCGTACATGGCACAACCTCCGGGGAGTAATAAATTACCCGCTATAACGCGGTTTTTTTCAGCCTTATAAGAAGAGAAAACCAAGCCACAAAACCGTTCTTTTTTAAAGGACGGCCAATGGTTTGTCAAGATAAAAAATGGCGCCTCCCGACCTCGGCCGTACTCCCATGTCTACCGGTCGTCCCTTCATTTTTCGGTTTGATCCGCGAGGCAAACAGGGTTATGTAGGAGATCGTCCGGACAACTCAACCCAAGGGAGAACCCCTATGTCGAAGCACGCAGCGAAAAAAAGCAGCAATCCCATCAATCCCCAAAAAGACGAACAGGCGATGATTGAGGGAATCATCGAAGGCAGCCCGGAGGCGGTCGGCGTGGCCGTGATCCGCCTCGCCTGCGGCTGCAGTAAAATGGCTGCGGTCGACCGTAGCGGCGACCCAGCGAGCAAAGTCATCATGTACAGAGTCAACGCGGATGCCATCTGCGAGCAGTGCCAGGCCGACAACGGCGATTTTTCTCGCGTGAGCAAACAATTCATCAGCTGGAAGTCGCCCGAGCCGGATGTGTACACCCAGGAGATGATCGTCAATAAGGTCCTGGGGCCACAGCAGTAACCGGCCGCAGCCATTGCTCACCCTCGACACTTTCGGAACACGCCATGCGTCTACGCCCGCTCGTCTTTCTCCTCGTCACTTCCCTCCTCGTCCTGGCCGTTAGCGCTTCGGCCGATGAGATCCGGGTTGCCGCCCTGGCCAGGCCAGGCACGGCCCAGTACACACTGGCCTGGAAATTCAAGGAACTCGTCGAGGCGCGGTCCGCAGGTCGATTCACTGTGGCCATCGACCCGGCCGGCACTCCGCTGCGGGACAGCGAGGCCATCGAGCAGCTGCGCAGCGGCAGGCTGCACATCGGGATCATCGCCGCCGGCTCCCTGGAGGGCCTGCTACCCACGGCCAGGGTCCTCTCCTTTCCTTACCTGTTTGCCACTGGCGCGGAGGCTGATCAGGTGCTCGACGGGCCGCTGGGTGCGACCATCCTGCGTGACACGGAGGCTATCGGCTGCAAGGGACTAGGCTTTACCGAAGGCGGCTTCCGCCACCTGACCAACAGCATCCGCCCGGTGCGTACCGCGGATGACCTTCGCGACCTGAAGATTCGGGTCACCACCTCGCCAGTGCAGACCGCCTTCTGGTCCGCCTTGGGCGCACGACCGACACCCGGGCCCTGGCCCATGTACGCCGACCTGGAGGCTGGTGTGCTCGAGGGCCAAGACAATCCGCTGCGCATTGTCGAGGCCTACGGCTTTGATGAAGTACAGCAATACCTCAGCCTGACCCGCCACTCCTACATAGCCTACCTCAACCTCGCCTCGCTGCACTGGTGGAGCGCGCTCAGCCCCGAGGACCAGCTGCTACTTGAGTCGGCCATGACCGAGGCGGGACGGTTCCAGCGGCTGGACCAACGCGTCCGCGACGCAGCCCGGGTGCCCGTACTTATGAGCCGCGGCATGCAGGTCGAAGAGTCCCCGGACCTGGCTTCGTTCCAGGAGAGGAGTGCAGGACTGCGGGACCTGATCTACTTCCGCGACCCTCGCGTGCAGACTCTCTTGAGCCGGATGCAGGCGGCGGCAGCGGAAGCGAAGCCGGCCCTTGCCGCTCCGCCGAAGGACGAGCTCGCAGTCGAGGCCGAGGCGACCGCCCACCAGCCGATGACCGAGCCAGCTGCAGTTGAACCGGCCCCGCTGGACACGCCCACTGCTGTGGACCCCTTCCTTATCGAATCTGCCCCGCCCTCACCACCCACAGCGGAGATCCCTCTTGCTCCTGAACCGGAATCGCCGGTGGTTGTTTTCCCCGATCCGCCCGCCGAAGCGGTCTCTCCGCCCCCCCCCGTCCCGCCCAAGATGCCAGAACAGATCGTCCATCCTGGCTGGGACAGCGAGGGCGGGGATGCGCCCATCATCGAGGAACGCATCCCACCCTCACCTACCCTGCCCGCCAGCGGTGCTCCTGCTGCGCCAGAGACGCCAGAACCACCAGCACAGCCAGTCGACATCGGCGCCACCGGGACGAGAGGCCCGCTCAAACAACCATGATCCCACCTGCCTTTGAACCACCTTGCCCCGCCGCTAATATCAGCCGACCTGATCCGGCGGTGAACTACCAGGACCAACTCAACCAATTGCTGCCGGCCTACCCCGAGGCCCGCCAGCCCGACCTGGAGCTGCGTCCGGCCCTGCACCCACTCTGCCAGCAACTGCGCACGGGCATCTCCGAGTTCACCTTTGCCAATCTTTACCTGTTCCGCCACGCCCACCACTACGAACTCTCCCGGCTTGAGGACACCACCCCAGTGGTAGTCGGTCGCAACAAGGACACCCCCTTCTTCATGCTGCCCTTTGGCCTACCCGACCGGCGCCTGCTCGACCAGTTGTTCCGGGATCGGGGGATGATGAAGGCCGCCTCCGCGGACCAAGCCGACCAGCTGCGCAGCCTTGGCTACGATGTCCGCGAGGACCGGGACAACTTCGACTACCTCTATCGCCGTCAAGATCTGGCGGAACTAAGCGGCCGCACTTACAGCAAGAAACGTAACCTGATCAAGGCCTTTGTCAAAGAACACGACTACCAGGCGCGGCCGCTGCGGGAAGGATACCAGGGGGATGCTCTGCAAGTGCTGGAAGCCTGGCGGGCCGCTGCGGACCTGGAAGGCGACTACCAGGCAGCCCGGGAGGCGCTTGAGCGGATGGGAGAACTCCAGCTCTGTGGCGGGATTTATTACGTCGTCAACGAGCCCGTGGCCTATACCCTGGGTGAAGAGCTGGTCGGGGCGGCCTGCTTTCTGATTCACTTCGAAAAGGCGGTTACTGGCTACAAAGGGCTGTACCAGTTCATCAACCAGTCGTTTGCCGCCGTCCTGCCCGAGGACTACGTAACCATCAACCGCGAGCAGGACCTGGGTGACCCCGGCCTACGCCAGGCCAAACTCAGCTACCGGCCCTCCGGCTTCGTGGCCAAGTTCCGGGTCTTCCCCGCCTGAACGCTTACTGCCGGTCCGCTGTCACAGGCTCGGTGGCAGACCATCTACCCCGCCTTTCTTGCCTTTTTTCGGGTAGAGGGTCATAAACTTCTTTTCCGAGACTGCGGTCCCGATCATCACCATCTCGTCGTCACTACCAAAGGTTTCGCCGGGCTAAGGGTTGATGCGCAGCCTGCCCTCTCGGAACAGGGCGATGACACTGCAGCCGGTGTTCTCGCGGATGCCGCTGGCCAAGAGCGTTTGACCCACCAGCCCGGCCGGCACA
>JAVEYP010000042.1:0-8945 GCA_034003445.1 Desulfobulbus sp. | reverse complement strand
CGGCATGGCCGGCCACCCCGCCCATCAGCCAGCCGTGTTCATCATGAACCTCGCCCTGCAGTGTCCGACCACGCCAGCGGCAACTCTCGGTTGCCGCTATGCGGGTTCGATCCACCGCAAGCGGCCTATCAAGAGGCAGGAAAAAAAGATCCTCAGCAAGGCCCAAACGCTCTGTTATCTGTTGCCGGAAGCTTGTCTGTAGCGGCAGACCAGTGATGTACTCCACCAGGTGACCAAGGAGTATGAACCCCAAATCGCTGTAGTGACACTCACTACCTGTTGGGTAGGCCAGCGGTTCCAAAAAAATGCGGTTGATAAGTTGGTGTTTTGCTTCAGCCGATGGTTGCGCCATAAATTCCTCAAAGTATGACTGATAGGGCGGCAAGCCACTGCTATGGTTGAGTAGCTCCCTGATTTCTATATATTTTTTTTCCTCCACCACAGGACCCCCGAGGATGTCTGCTAGGCTGGAGTGGAGATGCAGTCGGTCTTGCCCAACCAAAGAGAGGGTCAACAACGTGGTACAGAGGGGTTTGGTCAGCGAGGCCAGATCGAAGAATGTCCCCTCCTCCACTGGCAGTCCCGTATCATCGAAACGGGTACGACCACCAGCGAATTTGACATGGATACGTCCTGTATTCCAACCAACGCTAATTCCAGCGGTAACGGCGCTACAGACCCCATCGGCGAGCCCCTGCCGGCACGCCTCTGCGAGCACGGTATTTAACTGATTTTTCATCGTTCCCGCCTCCTGAGCTAGTAACTATTTATTTGAAATTTATAGTCTTTTCGAGTAGTTTTGAACGAGTTTTCAATTTGTTGAAAAGTCTGTCGAAAAACGGTGCAAACTCCTGTTCATCAATTGTTGAAAACTACGCGAAACCACATTTGTTTCAAGCGCCAAGAGTCAGCGCACAAAATCCTCAACATAAAAAACTCTTTTATTTTCACAAACTACCTCCACTTTCCACAAACCCACAGCCTTAATAGCAACAAATAAACATATATAAAAAGGATACTATTATGGGGTTTTACTTCAATATAGGCAGAGAGGACCTACTTCGCGCGGTCAGTGCCCAGCAAAATATAACCAATAAAAAAGGCACATTGGCCATCCTCTCCAATGTCCTTTTGGAGGTCAAACAAGACCACCTGGTTGTCACTGGCACAGATCTGGACATTGGTCTGAAACAGATCGTTCCCGCGGAAGTAATGGAAACGGGTCTGCTGACCCTACCCTCCAAAAAACTCTTCGAATTGGCCCGAGAATCAGGATCGACCATCATTAGTTTTAAAGAATTGGAAAACAACTGGGTAGAAATAACCGCAGGTCCCAGTTGCTACCGGCTCGCTGGTCTGGTGGCAGACGAATTTCCGCAGTTTCCAGCCTACGAAGACAGCGCCATGGTTGAAATCGACAGTGCAGTCATGGCAGATCTGGTGGATAAAACGATTTTTTCCATTGCCCTGGACAAGGAAAACATGTTCACCCTGACCGCGGTTCTCCTGGAAAAATATCGGGAGAACGAGCAGACCTACCTAAAGATGGTTTCCTCGGACGGTCACCGGTTGACGATCATGACCAAAGAGGTCGAAGCAGGCATCGACGGCCTCAAACTCAAACCACGAACCCTTATTCCTCGCCGAGGTGTGCAAGAAATTCGTAAATTTTGCGAGAACAGAAGTAGTTTCCTTTTCGGGGTGGAAGAAAAGCAGGCAGTGCTCAAAAGTAACGAATCACTTCTGGTTATCCGTCTGATGGAAGGTGATTTTCCTGACTTCCAGGGACTCCTCGACTCGCTAACCAGGGAAAAAACCATTCGAATTGACCGCAACCGCTTCCTGGAAAGTCTGAAGCGAATTAACCTGTTCACCGAAGATATGTTCCATGCCATCAAGATGGAAGTGAACGACAACACCATGGTCCTTACCTCGCAGAACGCCGATTTCGGCTCAGCCCGAGACGAATTTGCGGTTGAATACGACGGTCACCCCCTGGAACTCGGCTTCAACTGTCGCTATTTTATCGAGAGTCTGCAAGTGATGGAGGACGACACAGTGTGCGCAAGCATCAACTCTCAGGAAAGCCCTTGCATGATAACCTCGGACGAGGACAAGGGCTTTTTGAGCGTCATCATGCCTATGAAATTATAGTACCTAACGGGATGGCTCGCCGTCTCATGGATGTGCGCCGGATTCCGGCAACCGTATAGACAATTCAGCACAAAGGAACAACGTGAGTGAGTTAACGAAAGAGTTGTATGGGGCGGAACAGATCAAGGTCCTCGACGGACTGCAGGCTGTCCGCAAAAGACCATCCATGTATATCGGCAACACTGCCGAGGAGGGACTGCACCATCTCATCTACGAGGTGGTCGACAACTCCATTGACGAGGCTCTGGCGGGCCACTGCGACATGATCAGCGTCGTCATCCACGAGGACAACGGGGTCACGGTAGAGGACAACGGCCGCGGCATCCCGGTGGACATGCATCCCACTGAAAATATGTCCGCCCTGGAACTGGTGATGACCACTCTGCATGCAGGCGGCAAATTCGACCATTCCACCTACAAGGTATCGGGCGGTCTGCACGGCGTAGGTGTTTCTGTAGTCAACGCGCTGAGCAGCAGGATGGTGGTCGAGATCAGACGCAACGGGAAAATATACCAACAGACCTTCGAATACGGGGCCCGTGCCAGCAACCTTGAGGTGATCGGAACAAGTGAGGCCACCGGTACAAAGATATTTTTTCTGCCGGACGAGGGAATATTCACTGAAACCACGGCTTTCAAATATGAGATCGTCAAAACAAGGTTGCGGGAACTCACCTTCCTCAACAGCAACATCCGCATCACTCTCAAGGACGAACGGGACGGAGCGGAGGATACTTTTTTTTATGACGGCGGCATTGCCTCCTATGTTGAGTATTTGAACCGTAATCGCACACCCGTGCACGCGGAGCCCATCTTTATCACGGGTGAACGCGACAACGTCCAAGTAGAGGTTTGTTTTCAGTATTTCGACGGCTACTCGGAACGGCTCTTCGCGTATGTCAACAACATCAATACCAGGGAGGGTGGCACGCATGTGGCCGGCTTTCGGGCCGCACTCACCAAGTGCATCAATCGCTATGCCAGCGACGATGTGGTGCCCAAAAATCTTAAGGAAAAGATGGGCGGCGACGATGTCCGTGAAGGCTTGACTTGCGTGATTAGCGTCCGCGTGCCCAATCCCCAGTTCGAAGGGCAAACCAAATCGAAACTAGGCAATTCAGAGGTCAAATCCATTGTCGAGGCGGTCTGCAACGAGAAACTAGGCGCCTACCTGGAACAAAACCCGGGGGTGGCACGCGCGATCCTCGGCAAAGTGGTGGAGGCCGCCCGGGCGCGTGACGCGGCCCGAAAGGCCCGAGATTTGTCACGCAAGAAAGGCAGCTTGTCGGTGATGATGGCCGGCAAACTGGCCGAGTGCCAGAGCCGCATCCCGGCAGAACGGGAACTCTTTATTGTCGAGGGTGATTCGGCCGGCGGCTCCGCCAAACAAGGACGTGACCGGGCCATCCAGGCCATCCTGCCCCTGCGCGGCAAGATCATGAACGTGGAAAAGGCCCGTTTCGACAAGATTTTGGGTTCGGAGGAGATCAAACAACTCGTCGCCTCGCTCGGGACAGGTATCGGCAGCGAGGAGTTTGATTTGGAAAAGCTCCGTTACCACAAGATCATCATCATGACTGACGCCGACGTCGACGGCGCTCATATCCGCACCCTGCTGCTCACCTTCTTCTACCGACAGATGCTGCCACTCATCGAAAACGGTCACATCTATATCGGCCAGCCACCCCTTTACCGGCTGGGCCGGGGCAAGAAGGAGCAATACTTCCTCAACGAGGAGTCCCTGAGCGGCTATCTTTTTTCCCAGGCGAGCGAACTGTTGCAGATCCATACGGACAAAGGCTGGGTGATCGCCGAAGAGGAGATGGTGGACATCCTGCGCAAGCTGTCATCGTTTGAAAAAGTGATTGAGCACCTGGAACGGTACAACCTTCCCGAAGCGCTGACCCTGTTCCTGCTCGCCAGCAAGGTGCAATCAGCCTTGCAGTTCGAGAATCGGGAATTTGTGGAGGGACTGCGCGAAGAACTGCAGCCGCGTACCCAGACCGGCGAACTGCGCACCTGCTCCTGGCGGCCAAGCTGCTGGGAATTTGAGGCGGTCAATCAGGCTCACATGGCCAGCGTCGTCGGTCCGCACATCCCGCTCATCGCCGAATACCGGCACGCCTTGGACCTGTATCGGACCGTGACCCCCTGCCTGAGCGGTACCTTCAGCTTGGTGCGGACCGCGGCAGCCGGTGCTGGACCCGAGAAGACGACCGACAACTGGCACCGGCTGATCGAGATGATCCGCGAGGAGACTTTTAAGGGCAGCCATTTGCAGCGCTACAAGGGTCTTGGTGAGATGAACCCGGAACAGCTCTGGGATACCACCATGAATCCGGCAAACAGGACCTTAGTCCAAGTGCGTATCGACGACGCAGACGTCACCGACGACATATTTACCACCTTGATGGGCGACAAGGTCGAACCACGCCGGGAGTTCATCCAGAACCACGCCTTGGAAGTAGCGGACCTGGACATCTAATCCGGCCCGCTGGCTAACGTATCCGCCCCTTTCCGGGCAACACGCAGGTTAAGAGAATGACAGAACAGCAAGAAGAGAACAATCAGCAACCAACCATCCCGCTCGAACGGGAACTGCGGCGGTCCTACCTGGATTACGCCATGTCGGTGATCATCGGGAGGGCCTTGCCGGATGTTCGCGACGGCCTCAAACCGGTGCACCGCCGCACCCTGTTCGCCATGCGGGAATTGGGGAACACCTATAACCGGCCCTACATCAAGTCGGCCCGTATCGTCGGTGACGTCATCGGTAAGTATCATCCGCACGGCGACACCGCTGCCTACGATACGCTGGTCCGTATGGCTCAGGACTTTTCCATGCGCTATCCCCTGGTAGACGGCCAAGGCAACTTTGGATCCATGGACGGTGATTCGGCCGCAGCCATGCGGTACACTGAGGCACGCATGACCAGGCTTGATCAGGAACTGGTCAGCGATCTGGACAAGGAAACGGTGGATTTCGTTCCCAACTACGACAGCTCGCTGCTTGAGCCGTCCGTCATGCCCTCGCGCATCCCCAACATCCTCGTCAACGGCTCCGAGGGTATCGCTGTTGGCATGGCCACCAAGATTCCGCCGCACAACATGACCGAGGTGATCAACGGCCTGATTGCCCTGGTGGAGAACCCGGCAATCACGGTGCACGAGTTGATGGAGCATATAACTGGCCCAGATTTTCCCACCGGCGCCTTTATCTGCGGCCGGGCCGGCATCCGCGAGGCCTATGAGACCGGTCGCGGCATCATTGTGCTGCGCGCAAAGACGCATGTCGAGCAGCGTGGTACACACGGCGAGTCCATTGTCATCACCGAGATCCCCTACCAACAAAACAAAGCGACCCTGGTCGAGAAGATCGCCCAGCTCGTCAAGGAAAAGCGGATTACCTCGATCCTCGAGATCCGCGACGAGTCCGACCGGCACGGTGTCCGTGTGGTACTCGACCTGCGCAAGGACGAGATTCCGGAGGTAGTTATCAACCAGCTCTACAAAATGACGCCTCAGCAGCGGAGCTTTGGTATTATCCTGCTGTGCATCGTCAACAACAAGCCGGAAATCCTCAACCTTAAGCAGATTCTCCAGCATTTTCTTGCCCATCGCCGCACAGTGGTCTACCGCCGCACCGCCTTTGAATTGCGCAAGGCCGAGGAGCGAGCCCATATCCTTGAAGGGCTAAAAATTGCCATCAGTAACCTGGACGAGGTGGTGGAACTGATCCGTGCCTCAGCCAATCCGGCAGAGGCCAAACAGGGGCTGATAGAGCGGTTCGCTCTCTCTGAGATCCAGGCGCAGACCATTCTCGATATGCGCCTGCAGCGTCTGACTGGGCTTGAACGCGACAAGATCGTCAGTGATTACCAGGAGATCATCGCCCGCATCGAATACCTCAATAATATCCTCGCAGACGACGGCTTGGTCCTGCAGATCATCCGCGAGGAGTTTGAAAAGATCCGCGAAGAGTACGGCGACGGCCGGCGCACTGAGATCATTGATGCCCCTGATGAATTCCTTCCGGAGGACCTGATCGCCCCCGAGGAAATGGTGGTCACCGTCTCCCATACCGGCTACATCAAGCGCAACCCGCTCACCCTCTATCGAGCGCAGCGTCGCGGCGGCAAGGGGGTCATGGGCATGACCACCCTGGAAGACGATTTTGTCACCAACCTGTACACTGCCTCGGCACTGGACACCTTTCTCTTCTTCACGAATCGTGGCCGCGTGTTTTGGCGCAAGGTCTACGAACTGCCGCTGGCCGGCCGCACCGCCCGCGGCAAGGCCATCGTCAACCTGTTGGAGTTGGGCGAGGGCGAGAAGGTGGCGGCGATCCTGCCGGTGGCCGACCTGGCCAATGCGGACGACAACCTGACGGTGCTCACCGTGACCAAGCAGGGGCGGGTGAAAAAAACCTTTATTTCCGAGTACAAACGCCCTATTCGGAAGGGTAAGTTTGGCCTCACCATTCGCGAGGACGATGAGATTTTGTCGGCGGCCATCACCTCCGGGGACGACGAAGTCTTCCTGGTTACCAAGTTTGGCCTGTCCATTCATTTTCACGAATCCGATGTCCGCACCATGGGGAGGCTGGCGGCTGGGGTCAAGGGCATCAGCCTGGGCGAGGACGACGAGGTGGTCGGGGTGGCGGTGCTGAAAAGCGACGACTCCATCCTTACCGTAACCGAGAAAGGCTACGGCAAACGTACCGCGGTGGCTGAGTACCGGATCCAGGCACGGGGCGGTAAGGGCGTGTTCACCATTAAAACGAGCGATCGCAACGGCTATGTGGTCGGCGTTTTGCCGGTGGTCGACGAGGACCAAGTGATGCTGATGGCCAACTCTGGCAAGGTTATTCGCATGCCCATGGACACTGTGCGCATCATCGGCCGGAATACTCAGGGCGTCTGTCTGATCAACCTGGAAGAGGACGAAACCGTGGTCGATCTGTCCATCTTGGCGCGCGAAGAGGACGATGATGACGAGATCGACGAACTGGAGGAGAACTATGAAGGTTGATAGGGTTGCCCTGATCGGAGCCGGCAGCTGGGGAACGGCGCTCGCGCTCGTGCTGGCCCGCAAAAACATCAGCGTTGCGCTCTGGGACAGGGACGCGGACCACATCGCCAACCTCACCCACGATCAGGAAAATAAACGACACCAGCCCGACCACCCCTTTCCAGAATCGCTGGAGGTGACTAACGACCTGACTGCGGCGGTCACCAACGCGGATTGCGTGGTGATGGTGGTGCCGTCCCACGGCTATCGCGAGGTCTTCCGCCAGCTTTGGCCGCAGCTCGCTGAAAACACCCTGGTGGTGTCCGCGGTCAAGGGCATTGAGGTGGACAGCTGCATGACCATGACCGAGATCATGGCGGAGGAAAATCGTGACCGTAAGCGCCTGCATTTTTGCGTGCTCAGCGGACCAAGCTTTGCCGCCGAGGTGGCGGACTGTCAGCCGACCGCAGTGACTGCAGCCTGCGCCGAGGTGGAGGCGGCGGAAGCCGTGCAGCAGCTGTTTGCTGCCGAGTATTTCCGTGTCTACGCATCCAACGATGTTAAGGGGTTGGAGATCAGCGGTGCAATGAAAAACGTCATAGCTATCGGCGCCGGCATCTGCGACGGCTTGGGGTACGGTCTGAACACTCGCGCCGCCTTGATCACGAGGGGACTGGCGGAAATTACCCGGATGGGCGTGGCCATGGGCGCGGAGCTACAAACCTTTGCAGGCTTGGGTGGTATCGGTGACCTGGTACTCACCTGCACCGGTGACCTGAGCCGCAACCGTACCGTGGGACTGAAGCTGGGCTCTGGATTGACCCTGGAACAATCGCTGGCGCAGATGACCATGGTGGCGGAGGGAGTGAAAACCACCCGCTCCTGCTACAATCTTGCCAGCAGTTTGGGGGTGGAGATGCCGATTCTTGAGCAGATGTACCAGGTACTGTACAACAACAAGCGGTGTGAGGACGCGGTCAGGGAATTGTTCCAGCGCGGCTTGAAGAAAGAAAACGGCTGATACGCATGTCGCCGCCGAAAACCAGGTAGGGGGCGTGCCGTTTTCGGCCGCCCCCTATAGTTATTTAGGTCATCCGCTCGCTGGACCAGTCATTGTGCTCGAATTCGCTGTGGTCGGGTTTAGGTGGTTTACTTTCCGCCAATCGCTGCCGCAGCCAGACCTGTACCTTGGGGAACTCGGCCACAAACTCGGCCAGTGCTTGGCCGCGGTGGCTGACCGAGCTTTTTTCGGCCAAAGACACCTCGGCAAAGGTTTTGTTGAATTCCGGATAGAAAAATACCGGATCGTAACCAAAACCCGATTCACCGCGCCGCTCAGTGGTAATCTCACCGTCGCATCGTGCCTCCCAGGTCAGCGCAGGTCCGGCTGGTGTGACTAGGGAAAGCACACAGACAAAATGGGCGGCGCGGTTGTCGTGTCCGGCCATCTCCTCAAGCAGTTTCTCGCAGTTGTCCCAATCGGTTGCTCCGACTCCTGCGTAGCGGGCCGAATAGACCCCCGGACGCCCGTCCAGGGCGTCGACTACCAGACCGGAATCGTCGGCCAGACACGGCAGGCCGAGCACCTTAGCGTAATGCAGGGCCTTCTTGTAGGCATTGTCGTCGAAGGTAAGGCCATCTTCGACGGCCTCGGGTAAGGGCCCGAAATCGGCCAGCGACTTGATATTGACTGGAAAGTCCTTAAGCAGTTCTTTGATTTCTTTCAGTTTGTTGGCGTTGTTGGTGGCCAGCACGAGTAGGGAATCCATGATGTTCCTCGG
>JAVEYP010000041.1:0-9034 GCA_034003445.1 Desulfobulbus sp. | reverse complement strand
CTGTTCGTGATCCAAGAGCTGAACCCGGAGGGCGGCTTCACGGCCCTGGACATTATCCGTGGCGAGGGGCTATTCGTCTTTGATCAGGCCATCTCGCAGCAGGGGGTGCGCGGCGCACTCATGGGTCTCCGTGTCTTTTCCTTCTTGGGTGGCTGGATGCACACCGGCGTCAGCATCGACCTTGGCCTCATGCCCGAGGACAGCGATGTTCTCCCGTTGAAGCGAGAGTTTAACGAAAAAGAGGAGCGGGAGATGAACGAGTACGCCATCCGCACCTGGCGCGAGCGGGTGCTGGCCGAATAACAGCAACGAGTCAGCGGCCTAATTTCCAGGGGAAGAGCATGGGGACCCGGGCACAATAATCGCGGTACGCCTCACCGTGCAGTTCAATGAGCTTTCTTTCCTCAAGGTGGCAGCCTATGACCAGGTAGGCGGAGAGAATGAGCCGGGTGACCAGGCTCACGTCGGTGAGTCCTGGCAGCCCCCAGAGCAGGGCCAGTCCGCCGCCGTACCAGGGGTGGCGGACGTGGCTGAGGATGCCGTTGGTGTGCAAGACGGGCGCAGACGGTGGCCGGCCGGCCCGGTAGTCGCGCCACTGGCGCAGGCCGAGGCAGGTGGAAAGGTCATAGGCGCGTGTCCCGCTGACAAAGAGAGCTAAGGCACAGAGCAGGAGCAGCCCCTGCAGGAGGCGAAACCAGAGCGGCGGGTCAAAAAGCTGCTGCTGCGGCAGGCTCTGCCCGTACCAGACAACCGGCAGCACCGTGACCAGCGAGATACCGGCGTAGGCCAACCGGTAGACGCCGCGCCAGAATCGCCCCCGTTGTTCGCACCAGCGGTGCACCACACTGGTGATCAGCAGGCTGTGCAGCACGCACCAGCCGACCCAGAGAACGATCAGCAGTCCCATTCCCTTCGTTTTTCCCTATTCGTTGCGGAAGTCGCGCAGCATGTTCGGGTGGTGCATCTCGTCTTCCATCTCAATAGTGTGACAGAGAGCGCAGTTGCGGTTCGCGCCTATAGGCAGCCGGTTAGTCTGGTACTGCAATGGCTGGAGCGCGTCCAGATGGCTGCCGTAGGGGTTGACGGCCGGGTAGAGAGCGTGCGGGCTGCCGTGGCAGGCGGCGCAGAACAGGCGGCCGCTGTCGTCGGTGCGATTGTGGAACAGGCTGGCACTGTCTGTGGTCCACTGGTTAAAGGTGGCGTCGGTCTCCGGCGGCTGGAAGTCTTCGTGGCAGTTGAGGCAGTCTGGCTGGTTGACCCAGGGGCTGCGCGCCACGACCTGTTCCACACTCTCCACCGTTTGCGGTCTGAGGTGGGCCATGAGTACGCTGGCCCGCGCCTTGCCGGCCTGCTGTTCCTTTTTCAGCAGGCTCAGGGAGTGATCCTCCACTGTGCCGTGACAGCTGGTGCAGTCCAGGCCCACGCTGGTGTGGATGTCGCGCGCGCCGCGGGTGGCGCCATTGGGTGAGGATGGGTGGCAGAGCGCGCAGCCCTCGGCACCGCGGCCGCGCAGGTAGTTGGCGTGGAAGCCGTGTATGGCCGCGGACAGGGTAAGCCGGGCAGGGTCGCCGGGGGCTGAGCCCGGGCCGGTGTGGCAGTCGTGGCAGCGCACCGGCCCGTCGTTGACGCGTTGCTGGAGATCGGTCTTGCTCAGCCGGTCGTGGACTGCCAGGATGTTGTTGGCGGTCTCATCAGCCAGGCCGGCGCGGCCGTCCATCCGCCAGTCGCCGCCATGGCAGGTGCGGCAACCGAGTTCGGTGGAGACCGGCACCACGAGCTTGGTGGTGGCGATTACCTGGTTGTTGGTGTCACGGGCCTCGATCGCCATTACCGGGTAGGGGTCGAAACCGCCTTGCTGCGGGTAGGGTGACACGGCTATCCCTGTGGCGACAAAGCTGTCGCCCGCAGGTGCGAAGATGCCGGCCAAGGGCTGCTGGCCTGCGGCCGCGGGTCCACCCTCGACGCGGTAGTAGAGAGAGACGCCAGTGGTAACGACCGCAGGTGTCTCGTCTCTTCGGATGAGTTGGGCACGCAGGGTGGTGCCTTCCGGGAAGAGCGACAGGGGCGCCCCGGGGTCGTCGACCAGTTGCATGCCGCGCTCGCTCCAGGCGAGCAGCACAAACGGATCGGTCTTGGGGTCGAACACCGGCACCTCGACCATCTTTTCGGTGAGCGCCAGTGGTTCGCTTGCATCGGTGCGGCCGTTCAGGTCCCGGGCGATGTACTGGGCCAGGGTGGCACGCTCTGCAGGAGTGCCTGCAAAGGGCGGCATGGCCGGGTAAAAGATGTCCATGCCGCTGATCATGGCGTCCAGCCCTTCGGCGGTGAAACCGGCGGTGAGCGGCCGGATGTCGCGCATTGGGCCGCCAATGGCGTGGCAGGAGAGGCAAAGCAGGTTGTACAACTCCCGGCCGGCCGCCATCTGGTTGGCCTCGGTGATCTCACGGTGGCGCACCCAGCGGGCCGAGCGGAGTATGCCCTGTTGCTGCAGCCGCTGTTCGTCCTCGACGCGGATCGAAGTGGAGTACATCACGTCACGGATGATGTAGGGTCGCCGGCCGCCCTCGCGAATGAACTCGAACAGACCCATGTACAGTTGGCCAACAATGAGCAGGGACACGGCCAGGGTCTTTGCCAGGGCCGGCGGCAGCCGCAGCACGAGCAGCAGCCCGCCAAAGAGAATCACTGGGGCGCAGAAGAGAAAGCCGCTCACGATGCTGCGCATCTCGGGCATGCGCTGGAAGATCATCTCCTGTACCTCGACCGGCAGGGCAGCCTTGTACCACCAGGCCGAGGCGATGAAGAAGGCCAGTGGCGCGAGCAACCAGAGGGAGCAGAAGCGCATCATCTTGGTGCGCAGCTGTTCCTCGCGGATCCAGGCAGCGGTCACCAGACCGAAGAGCCCGGCGATGATCAGGGCAAAGAAGGTGCGGAAGAATAGCGACGGCCAGAAGGTGGGGTTAAAGAACGCGGACCAGAAGTTGCCGTCCTGCGGCCAGGTGCCGGGCGTGAGCATGAAGTCGATGATGCCGTTGATGATGAACAGCGACATCCAGGCCGCGCCAAAATAGATCCAGCCAAGCAGTTGGTGTCGGCCTGCGGCCATGCGCCCGAAGGTGTAGGCGTAGAGGAACAGGGAAACGATCTCGAGCAGGAAAAAGACCCACTCCGCACCCCAGGCAAAGACAAAGGTGTGGATAAGTATCGAGGTTGCCGCCGGGTTGAGCAGCGCGATGATAAACCAGATGCCCACGCCGGTCGTGGAGCCGAGGACCATGGTCACCAGCAGGAAAAAGCGGGCCAGGCGCCGGACATGGTCAAGGATGGCCGGGTTATTCTCACGCAGTCCCTTGCGTTCGGCGAGCACCAACAGAAGGCCGCCGCCCACCGCGAAATGGGCGATATAGACGTGGAAGACCGCGATCAGGATAACGAAAAAACCGCCGCCAAAGACATCAAGCTGCCAGACTGGATAGTTCATGATTGTGCCTCCCCGGAGGAGGTGGCCCGGGCCGTGAAACGCAGCATCCAGGCGATCAGTGCCAGCCCCGCGACAAAGAAGACAAGAAAGATCACCAGCGGTGACCAGGCCGGCTGGACAGGCAGGTCAGCCGGGGAGAACCAGGGAGCGAGCATAGCGGTGCGCAGCAGGCTGCGCGCCCCGACCATGAGCGCCAGCACGGTCAGGGTGCAGACCGTTGCCGGCAGTGGTCGGCAGGCAAAACCGTACACCAGGGCAGGGATGGTGAGCACGATGCCACCGACCAAAATAACGGTGAGCCACAAGCCGGTGGTGGTCGACAGGGTGAGCACGCCCTTGGGGAGCACGGCCACGAACCAGAGGCCCACAAGCACGTTCAACAGGGTGGCGTGGGTGAACCAGCGGCAGCCGCGGCGGATCTGCGCTTCGGCGTCTTTGGCGCCGCGGCTTGCCCGCCAGCGGTGGTAAAGAGCTAGGGCAAGCCCGCCAATGGCCGGCGCGCTGAGCATAAAGTGGAGGTAGCGCGGCCACAGGGTGGGGTCGTTAAGGTTGAGCAGGAAGCCGTCCGGGCGGTCGAAGTAGCGTGCCCAGTTCTGTGGCTGCTGCATCAGGGTGAAGTTGTTGGTGTAGATAAAGCCAATGGCCAGGAGCAGCAGGGTAACCAAACCGATCACCACCAGTCTTGCTCTGCCGAGCCGTTCAAAGCGGTACTTGTACAGGTAGGCGAGCGCGTAAGCACAGGTGAGCAGTGGGATCACCGCCAGCCAGAATGCGGCCATCAGGATGGAACTGGTATAGACGAATTGTCCGTAGAGCAATTGCGCAAACAGGAGCGGCGCCACACCCAGGTTGACCGTAAAGGCGATGATGAACGGTAGCTTGCCTCCCAGATCCTCACTGACAACGGTTCCGCCCCCCTTGCTGAAATGGCTGGCAAGGGCGATCCAGGCTGTGCCGAGCATCATGTTCATGAGCAGGATGTGGCAGAAAAAGGTGAGCAACAGCAGCGCCTGGAACCATCCCCAGGGTACGGGGATGGCGTCGGGCACGGGGATGAGTAAGGCGGGATCCATGGTGACCTCTTGTGCAGGGTTGCCGGTCCGCGGCAGGCGCGGCCCTGCTCAAGGTACACCGGGTCGGGGTGAATGCAAAGTAAAAGGGGGGCTGGTCAGGCAGGGTCAGGGCAGGGAATCCGGCTCTTCTTCGGGCAGGAGGATGCAGTGCTCCGGGCAGAAGGCCGCGGCCTCACGCACAGGTTCGGTCACCTCCTGGTCCGGGTCGATCAGTTCGGCCTTGTCGGTCATCGGGTGCAGGCGGAACACCTCGGGGCACATGGCCACGCAGGTGGCGCAGCCGCTGCACAGGTAGCTGTCGATGTCGATGTCGCTCATCACGTTGCTCGACCGCCGCAGCGGGCAAGGGCTTCCTCGGAGAAGGTCTTGTCTGCCTTGATCGGGTACTCGCCGGTGTAGCAGGCCAGGCAGAACTGGTCGCGGCTCAGCCCAGTGGCCTCGATCATTCCCTCGAGGCTCAGGTAGGTGAGCGAGTCGAGCCCCAGGTAGTCGCGAATGTCCTCCACGGTCTTGCCGGTGGCGATCAGGTGGGAGGTGGACGGAAAGTCGATACCATAGCAGCAGCCGTGGCGGGTGGGCGGGCAGCTGACCACCATATGCACCGCGGCCGCGCCGGCGCGACGGAGCGAACGCACCCGGCTGCGGCCGGTGGTGCCGCGGACGATGGAATCCTCAACAATGATCACTCGTTTGTCGGTCAGTAGCGAGCGCACCGGGTTAAGTTTGACGCGCACTGAGAAGTCGCGCATCGCCTGGGTCGGCTGGATAAAGGTGCGTCCCACATAATGGTTGCGGATCATGCCCATTTCCAGCGGGATGCCGGAAGCCTTGGCATAGCCAATGGCCGCGTAGTTGCCGGAATCCGGGAAGGGCATGACAAAATCCGCCTCGATTTGCGCCTCACGGGCGAGGATCTTGCCCATGCGCTTGCGGGCGGCGTAGACGTTAAAGCCGAACACATCGCTATCCGGCCGGGCAAAGTAGACGTGCTCGAAGATGCAGAAGGTTTTCTGCGCCGGTGCCCAGGGAAAGAGCGACGTCAGCCCCTGCTCGTTGATGATGATTACCTCGCCCGGCTCCACCTCGCGCAGATACTCGGCCTCGATCAGGTCGAGCGCGCAGGTCTCGGACGCGACCACGTGCGCGCCGTTTTCAAGCACGCCCAGGCAGAGCGGCCGGAAACCATTGGGGTCGCGGACCGCGATCATCGTGTCCTGGGTCATGAACAGCAGCGAGTAGGCCCCCTCGATACAGGAGAACGTTGTCTTAATCGCCTCCTCCAGGCCGCGGTGGAGGTGGCGCGCCATCAGGTGGATGACGATCTCGGTATCCATGGTGGTCTGGAAGATCGAGCCCTGTTCCTCCAGGTGCCGCCGCAGAGTGAGAGAGTTAAGCAGGTTGCCGTTGTGGGCGACGCTCAATGACACGCCCTTGTGGGTGGCGAGAAAGGGCTGGGTATTGATCAGGCGCGACTCACCGGTGGCCGAGTGGCGGACATGGCCGATGGCCAGGTGGCCGGAGAGTTGCTGCAGGGTGTGTTCGCTGAACACGTCAGCGACCAGTCCCATATCCTTATGGATGACCACCTGGTGGCCGTCACCAACAACGATGCCGGCGCTTTCCTGGCCGCGGTGCTGCAGGGCATAGAGCCCGAAGTAGACAAGCTTGGCCGCGTCCTGATGGCCAAACACGCCGCAAATGCCGCATTCGTGGCGTGGTCGTGGTGCGAGTTCACAATCGGTTGGGTGCGCGTTCATGTCCGCTGCCTGCCGTGGTGCCGGATGCGCCAAAAATCAAAAGGCACAAAGAACCGCTCCTTGTGCCCGACTTTTTGTCGCTCCAAGCGAACTGAGTAAGGGTAGGTACAACCAGATCGGAGGTTTTTTTTCAACAAAATATCGGGTATCGTGCCCGAAATGGAGGCGTAATGCCGATCGTTCCCACCCTTAAGGAGGCAGATCATGACCACCACAAACGTGCAGCTTACCCGGACCGTTAAGGCCGCTGGCTGAGCTGCCAAGCTGGGCCCGGGGGACCTGGGCCGGATATTGTGCGGGCTTGACCTGCCGCGTGACCCGAATCTTCTTGTTGGCAGCGAAACCGGCGACGACGCCGGGGTGTACCGTCTGAACGCGACCACCGCGCTCATCCAGACCGTGGACTTCTTTACGCCCATCGTGGACGATCCGTACGACTTTGGCCGCATCGCCGCAGCCAACGCGCTTTCCGACGTCTACGCCATGGGCGGGCGGCCGCTGTTATGCATGAATATCCTTGCCTGTCCGGTAAAAACCTTGGACACGAGCGTGTTCCGGAGGGTGGTGGTGGGGGGGCTGGCCAAGATCCGCGAGGCTGGCGCGCTGCTCGTTGGCGGCCATTCCATCGAGGACGACGAGTTGAAATACGGCCTGTCGGTCACCGGCTTGGTGCATCCGGAGCGGGTGCTGCTGAACAGCGGTGCTCGGGCAGGCGACGTGCTCCTGCTGACCAAGCCACTCGGTACCGGCATCCTGTCGACCGCTGTCAAGGGTGGGCTCGCGGGCCCGGAGATGGCAGGGGAGCTGGTGGAACTGATGGCCACCCTGAACCGTTTCCCCATGGAAATCCTCGACGAGGAACAGGCGTTGCGCGCCTCCACGCACGGCTGCACCGACATCACGGGCTTCGGCCTGGTCGGCCATTTGCACGAGATGGCCACGGCCTCGGCGGTGTCCATCCATATCGACCCCGCGGCCCTGCCGGTGCTGGCGGGCGCACGCGAATTTGCCGACATGGGCATCATCCCCGAGGGGGCCTACCGCAACCGCACTTTCTACCGGCCCTGGCTTCGCTCCGCCCTGACCGAGCACGATGCCCTGGAGATGATCGTCCACGACCCGCAGACCTCAGGAGGCTTGCTGCTCGCCATGGAACGCGGGGCCGGCGAGGCCCTACTTGCCCGGTTGCGTCAGGACGAAGGTGCGCCGGCCTGCGCCATTATTGGCACGGTGAAGGCGCAGGATCCCGGCTCGGTGGTCATCGGCTGAGTGCAGCCCTTGTCCAATCGGACCGGACCGGACAGTCACGCGGACAGGCCGGGTTTAGCAGGAAGGTTCGGTGAGCAGGGCCACGAGCAGGCGGGTGAGGTCGACCATGTCCTGCAGGGTCACCTGCTCGCTGGTTGAGTGGACATTGGTCATGCCCGTGGCGATGATGGCCGTGGGCAGGCCTTGGCCGTTGTAGATATTGGCGTCGCTGCCGCCGCCGGCCCCTTCGTAAGCCAGTTCCATGCCAATGGCACGGGCCGCCGCATCCACCCGCCGGATCACCCGGTCCTGGCGATCGAGTTGCATCATCGGAAAATCCTGCCGCACGGCCACTTCTACTGAGGGCGCGCCCTGGGCCTGGCCGGTGGGATCGCTCCAGGCCGCTACGGTCTCTGTGAAAATCTCCCTGATCTGCTCTGTCACCTGTTCCAGCCGGTCCACCGAGTGGCTGCGCACCTCGGCTTCGATGACCACCCGGTCGGGCACGACATTCGAGGCCGTGCCGCCGGCGATGGTGCCGAAGTTGGCGGTGGTCTCAGTGTCAATGCGACCGTTCGGGACCCGGGCCAGTGCTTGGGCAGCGATGAGCACTGCGTTCACCCCCCATTCTGGATGAAGACCCGCATGGGCGGCCACACCGCTGAGGGTGATGGTCAGGCGGTTGGCGGCCGGCGCGTGGGTGATCACCTTGGCAAAACCGCTTGAGTCGAGCGCATAGCCCTCGCGAGCGCGGATCAGGCCAGGGTCCAGCTCCTTGGCGCCGACCAGGCCAATCTCTTCGCAGGTGGTGATAACAAACTCTACTGGCCGGTGTGGCTGACCCGTCTCCTGAAAGAGGCGCATGGCCTCGATGCAGGCGGCGATACCGGACTTGTCGTCACTGCCGAGAATAGTGTCGCCCGCACTGGTGAACAGATCGCCCTCCCGTTTGACGCGCACGTTCTCAGCCGGTTCCACTGTGTCCATGTGGCAGCTGAGGAAGATCGGCTCGAGATCAAGCGCACCGTTGAAGCGGACTATCAGGTTGCCGCACTCTGAGCCGGTTCGACTGGCCGAGTCGTCCTCCACGATCGAAGCGGCGCCCAGTTCGCGGAACAACTCCTGCAGCCGCTGAGAGATCCGTCCCTCCCGCCGCGAGGGGCTGTCGATTTCGCAGAGTTCCGTGAAGTTGGCGGCCAGCCGTTCCCTGTTCACTTCCATGTGCACTCCTTGAGCAGGACCACGGCGTGGGCACCAATACCCTCGCCCCGGCCCGTGTAGCCCATGTTTTCCGTGGTTGTTGCCTTAATGTTGATGGCTTCGGGTTCGACCCGGCAGGCGCGGGCGAGGTGCCCTTGCATGGCGGCCAGGTGCGGCGCCAGTCGCGGCCGCTGGCAGACAATGGTCAGGTCGGCGTTGCTCAGCCGGAAGCCACGTTCGTCGGCCAGCTGCACGACACGGGCAAGCAGCAGCAG
>JAVEYP010000040.1:0-9044 GCA_034003445.1 Desulfobulbus sp. | reverse complement strand
GGAGCAAGACGCCAATGTCGCCGTAGCGTGCGGCTGGAACAGGATGCGGGAGATCACAATCTCCCAAAATTGCCAGTGCGAGACTGGTTTGCACCAGTCTGAGCTAAAGCGTCACGGATTCAGGTTCATATCCGGAATCATCGCCGAGTTGATCAGGTAACGATTGATCGAATTGGCGACCAGCAAGCTTTCCGGCAGTTTGTACATGGTCAGTGACCAGAACGCCTTGACCGGCGGATACTCACCCTTGTCGAAGTGCAGGGTGTAGCTCTTGGCGCCAGTCAGCTGTTTGCCCTCGCTATCGACGCGATAGATCGGATACATGGCCTCCTGTTTGGAGTTGCCATAAATACCGACGGTCCCCATCCAGCGGTACAGGTAATTACCCTTCACGAACTCGCGGGTACCGAACACATCGCCCGAGGTCAATTGACCGTTTTCCATCCGTTTTACCTGACCGGCGAATGCCTCCCAGGCGTCGGCACGACCTTGCTCGATGGCGACCTTGATCTCCGGCGAGAGTTTGGCCGGATCAAAGGTCATACCGCCGCCCACGCCGATCTTGGCGAAGCGCTTCATCAGCTCGACTTCGCTGGGCACGGTCGGGCAATAGCGCAGCACAAAGTTGAGTACGTTGAAGAACTCTAGCGAAGTTTTCTCTTCCTCCTGGGTCAGGGGCTTAATCCAGTCGACCGCTGGCGCGGCTGCAGGCGCAGGCTTGCCGAGGAACGCTGACAAGGGCTGCATCTTGTATTGGGCCTGGATCTTCTTGACGTTGTCAATGTCAGCCGGGTTGAACAGTTGGGTGCGGAAAACGACGACGTCGAAATCAGTATCAGAGCGGAAGATCTCCTTGATGCCTTCGGGCTTCTCGCCTTTCCAGCCTGGGCCGGCGACCAGGAAGCTGCCCCCACCAGTGCCGGTGGCGCGACTGCCGGCGTAGGCAAAATTGAACGTGTAGGCATCGATGAACTGGACGCTGTAGTAGCGGCTCACCTCGATTTCCGGCACGGTGATCACGATAGGCTCGGCACGCAGATCGAGGCCGGCCCACGAGTAGGGCGTGTCCGAGTTTGCTGTCTGCACAGCGGTGTCGGCCGGCGTAAAGACTGCCGGAATGTTCTTGATCTGGTTCCACGGTGCCTTGTACGATTTGTCGTCTTTGTCGACAAAATAAGCGTACTGGATGCGGTAGCTGTCCACCATCGGATAACCGTAAATATAGGCTTCCTTGGCGATGGTGCGCGCTTCCTCCGGAGCCACGGTGGGACTGGCGCAGTGCGCGGGCAGCGGCAGACCAACAGCGAATACAAACAGCAGTGGGATAGCGAGCTTTCCTAACAACATGGGAGGTCTCCTTCAGGCGAAATCTTTCCGTTGTTCTGATTGCATCCGATTCACGGAATGGATTGAGGTCGTTGAAAACGCCCTGTGCAGCAGAGGTGGATGGTCTTTTGCTGCATAGGGCAGCACACGCGGACTGGTCATTGGACCTTCACAGTCGCTCGAGCTGAGAATTGGCCCGCGTGCTTGTCGTGGAGTCGAATAGTTTACTTCGCCACAACGATACCCGGTGGCTGCCAAGAGCCTTCCCCGGGCGGGAGAACCGATGGGGCTTCGGTCTTGGGCCAATACAGGCGCATCACGATATAGGCCGTGTCGTTGGGTGCGGGCAGCCAGTTGGCTTCCTTGTCCTTGCCTGGGCTGTCCTTCTGGATGTAGATCGTCAACGACCCATCGGCATTCTTCTTCATGTCCGGCAGCATCCGCGAGTTGATGAGGTAGCGGTTAATCGGGTTTTCGATCAGCAGCTGGCTCCTGCTGTCATACATGGTGACTGACCAGAACGCGTTGACCGGCGGAAAGTCACCAGCGGCGAACGTGAGGGTGTAATCGTGTTTGCTGGTATCAAGGGGTGCGCCGCTGCTGTCTTTGCGCGTTGCCGGATACATGGCTTCGGCCGGATCGTTCGCGTAGATGCCGCCCTTTGCCGTTGCCGCGCGCTTGAGCCAGCCAGCGTTGTAGAAAGCATTATCGCCACCGGCCAGGCCACCGACGTTCCAGCCGTTCTGGTCCTTGCCGTCATTGGCAACCGCGGCGTCCACCTTGTCGGCGCCTGCCTTCATACCGAGGAGCACGGCCGACTTGCGTTCAGCCGAGAGATCCTTGAATTCAAACGCCTTGCCCGGTCCGATGCCGATGCTGGCGAGCCTAGCGCGGACACCCTTGTCCTGCGCCGTTTCCGGAACGAATTTAAGGGCCGCATCGAGATACTCGAAGAAACTGCCCTTGATGCCCTTGGTTGTCGCCGGGAGGAAGTCGATGGTTGGCGCCGCAGGCGGTGCGGGTTGATTGAGGAAGGCCGACAGCGCTTGCACCTTGTAGCCTTCCTGGACCTTTACCACGTTCGCCATATCCGCCGGATTGAACAGTTGAGTGCGGAAAATCGTCAGACCAAATGGCGTACTCGAGTGGAAGACTTTGTTAATGCCTGCCGGTGTCTCGCCCTTCCAGTCGGGACCTGCGACTAGGTAATCGCCCGCCTCCGTCCCCGTGGCGCGGCTGCCGAGGTAGCCGTAGTTGTAGGTATTACCATCGACCAACTGCACCGAGTAGTAGCGTGTTTTGTCCACCGCCGGTACCGAGATCACCATCGGCTCGCTGCGCAGATCGAGCCACAAGCTCGAATAAGGCGTATCACTGTTCGGCGAAACCACCGCTGTGTCCTTGTAGGTGAAGACGCGCGCTTCGTTCTTGATGACATTGAACGGGGCCTTGAACTGGCCGGAGTTCGTGTCGACGCTGAACTCATTCATCACCGCGTA
This sequence comes from Desulfobulbus sp., assembly GCA_034003445.1. Classification (GTDB taxonomy): domain Bacteria; phylum Desulfobacterota; class Desulfobulbia; order Desulfobulbales; family Desulfobulbaceae; genus Desulfobulbus. The sequence continues at coordinate 6,219 of JAVEYP010000040.1, read as the reverse complement.
GTTCATCACGATCGGCAGACCGTAGATGAAGGCCTCTTCGGCGATGGCTTTAGTTTGCTCGATGCCGGGCGCAGCGACACCGGCTTGCGTGTCAGCCTTGTCCGCAGCACTCACCGGGTCACCCTGCTTGGCATGGGCTGCCCCCAGCACGAGGGCCAAGATGGTTGCCGTCGCCATTTTTCCAATAGTTCTGGACGCGTTCATTTCTGGCCCCTTTCGCTTGATTGCTCGCCGCGATGGTCATGTGGATTTAATGCATGTGCCACCTCCCGGGGGAAGCGGCACGTATTACTACATCGCATTCAGGCTTATTAGAAATAAGCGCTGAATCGGAGTGCCAAACAACCTCTATTCAGTTAATCGGTTCAATCTCGCCAGGACGCCAGGCTTTGTCAAACCAGGGTTCGAGCGGGCCATAGAGACGAAATACCGTATACCAGCCTTTTTTGGGAACGGTCTGAGTCCAGTTGTTCTCCTTGCCGGCTGGCGCCTTCGGTCCGAAGTAAAGCGTGACCGAGCCGTCGTCGTTTACGATGAGATCGTCCCGCTCGTTATTCTTGCTCGGGAAAGTCTGGCCGGTCTGCAGCTCGGAGCGGGTTTGTGGATCGTAGACCACGACAGACCAGAAGTCTTTAGCCGGCACATTAGCAGGAATCGTTAGTGAATAGTTTTTTGCGCCATCGAGGTAGTCCCCGTTCTTGTCGGTGCCAGCGTATGCATACTGTGAGCCCTTGCCGATCATCTTCAGCACCATCGCGGGCGTGTTGACCGTGGCTTGATAGTAGAACAGGGTGCGCGCATCAAGGTTGCGGCCGCCCAGTCCTTTGTCTGCCAGGAACTGGTAATCGCCGCCGACGAATCCAGTCATCCACTTGCTGTCGGGATAAAGATGAACACCATCGAGCCGGGGCTGAAACAGGATAGCCCGTGCGGTAGCATTGCCGACGGCAACGGCATCGGTCAGGATCTTCTTCTGATGCTCAGTGGGCTCAAAGGGCTTGCCCTTTTCAATACCAACGGACGCGAACAGACCGCGTAGCTCCGGGTCCAAAAACAACACCGGCTCGCGCTGGATGACGTGGTTGAGTTCCTCGTAGAACTCGTAGGTGTTGGCGTGGATGGTGTTCCAGGATTTTCTCGAGCCCGAGATGAACTCCATTTCTGGTGGGTTAACCACCTTTGCGAGCGGGTAGACCTTGAGACCTTCCTTGAACATGGTGGCCGCAGCGTCTGGTTTTCCATCAACAAGAAAGCCGCGCAGGATCAGCCAGTTTACATAGCTGGGCGATTGAGCAACGAAGTACGTCTCGCCGTCGATTTCTGTGGCCTTGCCGCCGATGGGGCCTTCAAGATCACCTTTGTAGTCTGGTGGCAAAATAAGATATTTGCCGCCTTTGCCAGCGTCTGGGCCGGGGGCCCCCATGTCGACCACGAAGCGGAAATAGGCATCGTCGACGGTGCCGGGGCCGCTTTTGGCCGGGATCTCGACCACAGTGGGACCGTCTTTCTGAAGATCGAGGAATGCGGAGGCATAGACGGTATCGGTGTTGGCGGTCAGGAATAACGGTGCGGAATCCACCAGCTGGTCAAAGATAACCACCTTGTTGGATGCATCGGCTCCCATATCGAGATGGCCCAGACGCAAGCCCTCAATTGAGGTGGCGGGGACACCATTGAGGAAGGTTTCAACCCCCCGGATGTGCAGCAGGTTGTCGTAAAGTTTGTCGACCGTTTCCTTGCTTGGCATTCCGTCGAAAAATTCCAGAGTGCCAATCCGCGTCTCGACCTTGTCGGACGTCATGATCTTCGCAGGTATGTGGTGGTTGTAACCGGGGGTTGGTTCTTGGGCAAAGGCTGTCGCGGCAGCGGCGGCCATGGCAATACCGATGTATATTTTTTTCATAGGATTTATTTAGTTGGTTTGAGATTGGAGTTCCGTAGATGGATTCGCGGGCCGCTCCGAATGAACCGGCCCGCGTGGTTCAAAAGCAAAGCAATTATTTCATGGCTTTAACTTGGTTAAATTATGATTGGGTTCAAATATGGATAATCTTACTTCACCTTTTGGATGACCGGTGGATACCAAGTGCCATCGAGGACCGATGGCGGAGTGTCCTTGGGCCAGTACAAACGGAACATCGGGATGAATGGCGCATCCGGTGCTGGCAGCCAGTTGGCTTCTTTGGCCTCGCCGGGGTTTTCCTTCTGGAGATACAGGTCGACCGAACCATCTGCATTGACCGTGAGATCGTTGCGCTCGCCGAGTGTGTAGCGGTTCAGCTTGTTTTCGATGAAAAAGTATTCGGAGTCATACATCGTCAGCGACCAAAATCCATTGGCGGGAGGAAGGTCCTTCTTGCTTTTGAAGTGAATCATGTAGTTGTGCTTGCTGGCATCCAGCGGGTCGCCATCAGCGTCGACCACGCCCATCGGATAGACGGCGTCCTTTGGTGGGTTCGCTGGGATACCAAACGCGGAGAGCCAGGCGCGGGCCATGTAGTCGGTGCCATAGTGACCGACCTTGAAATTGAACAGCCAGCCGTTGTGGATTTCGCCCGAATCCTTGGTGTACGCGGCGATCTTCGCCCATCCGGTTTTGGGCGCTGCCTCGACCGCCTTGGCAATCGCAGGATCGAGCTTGCCGAGATCAAAATCCTGTCCGGGGATGAGGCCGATCTTCGCCATCTCGACGACCATCGGGGCATCTTCCGGCGCGGGCGGATTGTTCTTCATCAGCTTCGCCATCATGCCGAAGAACTGCTGTGCATCGAGCGCGTTGACCTGGTCCCGCACCGCCGTCTTCATGTCGATGCTGGGGTCCACATGTGCCGCTGGCGGAACATATTCTTTGCCCCAGGAGCTGAGCGGGTAGAGCTTGTACTGATCCTGCAGAGCCCAAACCTCCTTGTAATCCTCAGGCGTTCCGGAGGAATAGGTGCGTCCTATAATCCACACGTTCGCGGTAGGAATTTCCACCTGCGTCGTGCCTTCGGGAAGTGTGCCGTTCCAGCCCGGCCCGGTGAGAACGAAGGTCTGCGCGTTCTGACCGGTCGTGCGCGAACCGGGCGAGAGAATCACCGGCACCCACGCATCATAGAATTCCCAGACGTAGTAGCGTTTGTCCATATCCGGCCAACTGATGACCCACGGCTCCTTGGACAGATCCAGGAACGAAAGGGAGTAGAGGGTGTCGGCGTTGGGCGCAGTGACGTCTCGAAAGCTGGCGGTTGGATACTCACGCATATTAGCGAACTGTCCCATCGGCGCGTGCTTGGCCGTGGGCTTGGCGACATTGGTCATCACCTTGCGCGTCATTTCTACTGAGATCAGCGAATAGCCGTAAAGATAAGCGTCATTGGCGATGGTGGCAGCCTGGTCGGCCGTTAGATCGGCTGCCTGGCCTGCCGGCTTGTCGCAGGCCGACAGCAGAACAAGCAAAAATACGCCCGTCAGTGCCAAGCTGATGGTGCTACGAGGGAACGTGTTCATCATGGTGATTCCTCCTAATTCATGGTTTTATCTGTGCTATCCCGGATGAATCTTGGTCCGGAACAACTGGAACCATTGCCCTATCCTTCTTGACTCGCCAACACACAAGACCCGGTTCCAGGTCACCGGTTGCCGTTTTGTCCTGAACCCCAGCAAATAGGAAGCCCCTATAAATGCGCCTCACAGATTTTTGGATTATTCGAGGTGGGTAGCACAACATAACTTCTTAAGTTTACAAAAATAAACTCCCCAGAAAACTGGGGATTTTTTTAATACCCCGCGATCTCGACGCTTTTTCTTGTCAAATTATTTTTCCTTACAAGGAGACAAGCCATGTTAATCCTCAAGGACATCGTTAACCGCAACCTGAAGGCAATCAAAACACTCGGCAACATCCATCACCTTGCTGAGCTCGAGTGGTAAAAAGACTCGCCGTAGTTGCCGGCCGGGGAACCTCGCCTTCCTGCGCTATCTCATCCGCCTTCAAAAGCGATAAGAGTAGTTGCAGGAGAAGAAATACATGCGCGGGTCGTCGTAACTTCCGGCAAGGGGAATGGGCGAGGCCACCGAACCGTCCTCGCTTAGGAGGTATAAAACGGCGGCGCCCAAGGACGAGCGGTCGTTGAGCTGGTGCTGCACGCCGGTGCCGATGCGCCAAGAGGCGCCGGACGGCATGGTCAACGAGATGCTGTCCTGGTCGTTATACATGCTGCTGTCGTAGGCAAGGCCGACATTGAGACGCGTGTCCGTGGTCAACTGGTACTGCACGCCAAGGGCGCCGTGCCAGGTATCCTGGACATCCACTTTCGAGGGCTGCGTCACCCTACCCGCGGAAACCTCCTCGCTGAGTGAGCTCCAATCCTGCCAACCCATCTCACCCAGGAGCGACCATTTGTCATTGAGTACCTGAACCGCGCTGAACATGACCTGCTGCGGGGCATCGACCGTGAGGTTTATCGGCAGGATCCATGACCCGTCCGACGCCGGCAGGGTGCCGATTCTGTCAACATCGAAGGAGTAGTCCACTTTGCTGGTATAGACCAGTCCCAGGCGAGTGTGCTCGGCCGGCTCAAACAGGAGGCCGACCTTACCGTTCCAGGCGATATCGGTATCATCCGATTCAACCTCGCCCCCGTCGCGTACCCTGTCTCGGGTCAGAGAGAAGATGCCATAGTTGAGTCCCAGCCCGGCCCCGACAGACCATGTATTGTTGAGACGGTAGGCCAGCGAGGGCTGCACGGTCAGCCCCATCAGGGTGATCTCCTTGACCAAGTGTCGGCCCGCCCAAGTGTCACCGAAGTCAAGGCTCGCGCCGAAGTTACCATAGAGAGCCATGCCGAGTTTCAAATCATCGTTGACGCTATGGCTGTAAAAAGTGCTCGCGCCCGGCATCCACCCTCCCGTATTGCCCGAGTTGTTCAGGTTGGGGTTTTCCAGGGTGTAGTCCAGATCAGCATAGAGGAGTTGGGCGCCTAAGGTGAGCTGGTTGCCCTGGAGGCGGGTCATGCCGGCTGGGTTGTTGGCCACGATGGAGGCATCCTGGGCGCGGGCTGCGCTGCCGGCGTTGGCGAGACCTAGGTCTTCGGTCCCCAGTTCATACAAATACAGGCCGCCTGCCCAGGATTGGCCGCTCAGCCCCAAAACAGCCAGAGCGGAAATGGTGTGCATCATTCTCTTGTTCATCATGTTTTTTCCTTGTTTTGGCAGCCAACCTGCCGGCAATACGTCGAATATTTCTGAGGCGCAGGGACGCCTTTCCCGGCAAGTGCTGGCGTTCTTTGAGATAGGCGAAAAGGATGCGCCGGACTTCCTCAATGACCAGAGGGGACTCCCACAGGAATGGCTGGAACGCACTACTAACTCGGATACCATATTGTCCAGATGAACGCTGGTGTCCTCGACCACGCCACATCCCGGGAAAACCTGCTGTCATTGTTCGCGCTGATCGCGCCGACAGATATCTCGGCAGAGGTCCCGCGCGGATGATTCGGCTGCACCCCGACTAATACGGCGCTGTCGCCCAAGCCAAAAACGATAGGGAGGAAAAGCAGGAAGTGTTTCACACTGTGCTTTCAAGGCAGCCTGCCTTCCGGCCGCAGACGGTTCATGACCAACTCCGCCTGCAGGCTGGCATGAAGGGGGTGCGGCTCGCCTTGGGCATGGGGACAAATGTTGAGGTTTCGGGACATCTTCACTTTGGTGTCGACGAGTGAGAGTGCGAACAGCACGTGCCTCTGGTAGAGGCTCTTGTTATCGTTTTGCACAAATCATACCAGTCTAAAGACTGGACAAGAGATCATGCATGTCTTTAATTAAAGGAGATTCTCCTGCTGGTGCTAAGGAGTGGAACCAATTCCCAAAAGAAAGGTTGATATAGCAACCGTTGACAGGTGAAATATCGTCCAGCCAGGTGCAAGGGAGGATTTAACTGGCCCAGACACATTTCTTTCAGTAGATTCTCAGGCCGAGACGGATCGTTGCCTGCACATTCTCTCACTAGAGGGGGCAGTCAGCGCGACACCAAGCGTTGTCCGCCAAGACAGCGGTCTAATCCGGGCAGGGTCGTGCAGCAAGAACAAGGCTCTTCGAGGACGTGACGAGGTGGAACAAGCCATGCAAAAACAATCGGAAAGCCGCGGCCCTTCCAGGCCGAACGGTTTCCCTGTACTGGAACCCCTCCTTCTCTTGATCTCGGCGAACATCATCAAAGCTTCGCCCGAGGAACTCGAC
>JAVEYP010000039.1:0-9047 GCA_034003445.1 Desulfobulbus sp. | reverse complement strand
ACACCGAGAACTTCTCCATGTACTCCGACATGTCGACGCGGATCAACGCGCTCTCGTCGGCGAAGAGGAATTCGGCGAGCGCGCGGGCGAGTTCGGTCTTGCCCACACCGGTGGGGCCGGCGAAGAGGAAGGATCCGGTAGGCGCCTGTGGGTTGCCGAGGCCGGCACGGGAACGCTTGACCGCCTTGGTCAGGGCTTCGATGGCCTCGTCTTGACCGTAGATGAACGACTTCAACTGTTCACCGAGGTGCAGGAGCAACTGGGTATCATCGCCTGCCTTGGTGGTCACCGGTACCCGGGCGATTTTGGAGACGATCTCCTCCACATCGCGGATGCCCACGGTGCGGCCGGTCTTCCCCTTGAGTCGGAAGGAGGCGCCGACTTCGTCGAGTACATCGATGGCCTTGTCCGGCAGGAAACGGTCGTTGATGTAGCGGTGCGCAAGTTCCGCGGTGGCATCAATGGCCGTTTTTGCGTAGCGGACCTGATGATGCTCTTCGTAGCGCGACTGCAGGCCGCGCAGGATGCGAGAGGTGTCTGCTACCGAGGGCTCCTCGATGTCGATCTTCTGGAAGCGGCGCGATAAGGCCCGATCTTTCTCAATGTGGTTCTTGTATTCTTCGTAGGTGGTCGAGCCGATACAGCGGATGGTTCCGGCCTGCAGCGCTGGTTTGAGCAGGTTGGAGGCGTCCATGGAGCCACCGCTGGTGGCTCCCGCGCCGACGATCGTGTGTATCTCGTCGATGAACAGGATAGCCTTGTCCTTTTTCTCGATGGCGGCCACGACCTCCTTGAGCCGTTTTTCGAAATCACCGCGGTATTTGGTGCCGGCAACCAGTGTGCCGAGGTCGAGCAGATAGATCTCCGTATCCTGGAGCAGGTCAGGCACCAGCTTTTTTGGGTCCGGCTCTGGTTCACTGCGGGCCACTGCGTCTTCGTGGATGCGCAGTGCCAGCCCCTCAGCCATGGCCGTCTTACCAACGCCCGGTTCCCCCACCAGCAGCGGATTGTTCTTCTTGCGCCGACAGAGTACCTGCATCATCCGGTAGAGTTCCTGGTCGCGGCCAATGAGCGGATCAATGCCGCCCTCGGCAGCCCGCTTGGCAAAGTTGACTGTAAACTCCTCCAAGGCGTTGATCGCCTTTTCCGGTTTTTTCTTCTGCTGTTGCTGGCCGGATAGTGGCCCGCGCAGGGGCTCGCTCTGCAAATATTCAGGCAGGTTGTGCGAGATATACTCGACCACTTCGAGGCGGCCAACGCCCTCGCTACCAAGGAAAAAGACGGCGTGCGAATCCTGCTCGGTAAAGATAGAGACGAGCACGTCGCCGGTATCTACTTGCTTCTTGCCGCAGCTCTGCACGTGACTCACCGCCCGCTGCAGTACCCGGTTGAAGCCCACGGTCTGCGCGGGTTCGTCTTCTCCGTTCTTAATGACCGGCATGCCGGTTTCGAAGAAGCGTTCCAGTCGTTCTTTGAGGTTCTGATTACTGCCACCGCACTTGTCGATGATGTGGCGAGCCAAATCGTCGTGCAGCAGCCCGTAGAGCATGTGCTCCACGGTGACATATTCGTGACGGTGACTCTTTGCTTCTTTAATAGCCTTGATCAGGGCCAGTTCCAATTCTTTGCTCAACATGATGCTTGTCCTCAATAGGGGCGCGAACGCGGAGCTCCTCCGCGGTTGAATCGATGCATGGGAAGATCGTCAGCGGGTCAGCAGTCCTTCTCCAGTGTGCACTTCAGGGGAAACTGAAACCTCCGGGCCAGTTGGTGAACAACGCTCACCTTGGTTTCGCCAATTTCCCGGGTGTAAACCCCGGCAATACCTATGCCCTGATGATGAACATTAAGCATGATTCGCGTTGCCTCACCGCTATTCTTGTCGAAGATCGTCTGCAGGACCATGATCACGAAGTCCATGGTGGTGTAATCGTCGTTATGGAGCAGCACCTTGTACAAGGGAGGCTCTTCAAGCGATTCGCGGTTGATCGTGCTGGTATTTTCCTGGAGTGTGAAATCTTCTTTTGCCATAAGCACAGCAGGGAGTGCATCTCCGTTTTTTTTCGAGTACTGGCGGGAGCCGACAGAAACGATGATCCGTGCAGGTATTGTAATGCGGGTCGGCGAATTTGCAAGACCGGCCGGGGGGAGTTATTTTTGGCCCGCGGCCTGCTCTGTGGTGAGCATGGTGAGCAGCAGGTGTTGCAGGACCAAGGGTGGGGCGACGGGTGAACCCTTGAGCCGGAGTTCGGCCTCCAAGAGGAGGCGCATCCACCTGGCAAGCTGGGTGAGAGGACAGGCAGCAGCAGCTTTGAACTGCATGTACAGAGCGTACGGATGGCCACCCATCTCCTTCTGCCACGGCGAGCGTGCTTTAAGCAGGGGCAGGCACTGTTGCTGGAAGGCGGCGGCGGACATGGTGGGGGAGAAGTGCAGATCGGGCTGCTCCTGCAGGGACCGGCAGAGGAGCTGGCTGCGCACGTACAGGCGCAGGGTGGCGACCACTGCCAGCGGGTGGATGCCATTTTCCTGCAGTCGGCCGCCGATGGCGAGGGCCTGCTCCAGGTCGCGGCGGCCGATGGCAGTGGTCAGCTCGAAGAGGGCCTCCTGACGGGTGCGACCGACCATCGCGTCAAGGTCCTCACGAGTAATCTGCCGCCGTTCACCGAGGAAAAGCATGACCTTGCGCAGTTCCATGACCAGGGCCACGGGGTGGAAGCCCACCCGCTCGAAGAGCAACTCGGCCAGATGAGCGGCCAGGGTCTTGTCCTGCTCGGCAAGCGTCGTGCGGGCGAGTTCCTGAAGCACGGCCCGCTGTTCCTTCTGCGCCTTGGCGCCGCCGCCGGTAGCAACACTGAGGTCAATGACCACCTGCTCTTCTTTGAGCATTTTGAACAGTTTTTTGCGCCGGTCCGCCTCCTCGGCGAGCAGCAGGAGGATGTTTTGCTGCGGCAGACCCGCGGCCAGGGCCGCAGCCAGCGCATCGGCCGGATCGGTCGAACTGGGGACCGGCGTCGGGCCACCACCGGTCGCCTCGGCGTTCAGGTAATCGCGGGTCCAGCCCAGGTCGCTGCCCGGCCGGGCAAAGCCGAAGCACTGCTGCCATTCACCGGCCGAGAGCGTTTGTAGGTCACTGTCTGGGCCGCGCGCATCCAGGCCGCCAGCTTGGAGAAAGGCGCGCAGGGCGCGGCCGGCCGGCACGGTCCGTCCGTCTCCATGCGCCTTGCAGGCTCGCTCCCAGAAGCCCTTGGCCACCTGACGCGAATGGAACAAGCGGGTGTCGGTCACCCGAAAGATCTGCCGTCCGGGGAGCAGGCTGAAGCTGCGCAGCTTGGCAATGGTGGCCGCGATGTCCTCCTGATCGCCGTCGATGGGGTGGACGCTGCCGCCACTTGCGAGCAGGACCGCTTCGAGCTGTTTGGCCGCCTTACGGCACAGGTAGCGCTCGCCAACGAGGAGATAGACCTGGGCAGTCAGGCCGGCCGGTTGGCTGAGTAGGCCCGGCAGGGTCTCCCGCGTGAAGACCGGCATGAACGGCTCAGCCCTGGCGGCCAGCAGGCTGGGTTCCGGTCGCGGCCCCTGCCGCCTGGCGCGACTCGTCGAGGATTTTGTGCAGGATCGCGGTGAGTGAGCCGGGCTGGAGATAGTCTTGTCCCCATCCGCCCTGGAAGATGAACGAGGTCTCCCGGGCGACCGTCTTCCAGGAGATAGACGACGGGTTGGCAGCGATGATCTCGAAGAAACTCTTGTTGTACGGGTCGTTGATTAGGGCCAGGCCAGTGCCAATGGTGGCGAGGATGTCCACCGAGCCTGAGAACAGCCGAGTCAGGCCGGTGTAGACCTTGAGGCCGCCGCAGGAGCCGAGGCTGAGGAAGCGCTGCTTGGCGCGCAGGTCACTTTCTGTGATCTTGTTCTCTTTGAGCAGGTCGGTCAGCGGCTCGATGATCTGCTCGGAACGCCAGTAGCTGTGGCCCCGCTGGGCGAGCATCTCGTCGCCCGCCTTGATGAACCGGCGGAGCATCTCCGTCTGGTTGGTCTTGTCGGTGTAGACGAATTGGGTGTGCACGATGGTGATACCATTCACCTGCTTGCTGAAGGCTACGGCGAAATGGCGCTGGCGCATGGCCGAGAACAGCGAGCTTAGGCCGGCTGCGCCGTAGCGCTGCACCTCCTGCTCGAGGCCGGCTGTGGCCCCGCGCGGGGTGTATTGCCGCGAGGCGGAGAGGCGGTAGCCGTTTTTGAGCAGTAGGTTGCCGTTTGAGGCAAAGGACTGGCGGCCATCATCATCCGGGTGAAACATGGACACCGAACCAAGACGGCCGTCCCGCTTCCACTCGGCAAACGGCGTGACCTGGTATTTTTCCAGGTTGACCGCGCCGTTGCGGACCAGCAGGCGGCTGATTAGATGGCGGTCCGTTGGACCGAGCAGCTCCGGGTAGGTCTGCAAATAGTACTGCAGGATGACAGTGATCAGTTTGGAGAAGACCGCGTGCCCACTTTCCGTCTGCCGCGCCATCAGGGTGATGAGATGGCTGCGGGCGTCGGGGGCAAGCACCTTGAGGAGATGCGACAGGGTGGCGGAGAAGAGCAGAATCGAATCCTCGTCGCGGAAGGCCGAGGCAGCAACCAGGTTGATAATCTCTTTCTGCTTGTGGGCGTCCGTAGGGAAAAAGACGGTGAGTTTGCCCTTCTGCGCGCAACTGACGATGAAATCGGATACCAGTTGGTTCTCTGGATCGATGTCCTTGAGGAAGTGGAGCAGGTCGCCATTGCTGCGCCTGTTGACCCGCTCCTGCATCACGGGTACGAGGATATCGCGAAAGGAGGAGTCGTACAGGTCGCTGCCCTGGGCCATAACCGCGTAGGCGTTGGCGGTGGTCAGGTCGCGGGCGGCCTGCACCCGGCCGGCAGAGGTTGCCTGGCGCAGTACGCCAACAGCCCCGCCTCCGGAAGCGGCGAACTGCCCTCTGAAGCGGCTCTGTACCGACGGAGCCAGCCGGTTGAAGAGTTCTTGCAGCCGCTGTCTGGAGAAGCCGTTGAGCACGGCGGCCGGGAACTCGTAGCCGTTGTGGTCTGAGACTGCATGCAGATTATTGATCTTCCAGACAATTTCCTCTCCTCCGCCGTACAACCCCTTGAGCAGGATTGTTTTCTGTCGGCTGGTGAGTTTGTCGTAGCGGGTCTCCTGCGCGCTGCCGGGCAGGGTGAAGTAGCTAATCAGCCAGTCCCAGGCCTCCTGGGGGGCAAGCGATTTGTCGGTGAACAGCCAGTGGGCGTTCCAGGCGTCCTCGGAGCGGAGCTTCTGGATGATCTCCATGCCGCTGAGCAGGGTGCTGGTGTCCATGCCAGGAACCCCGGCAAAAGTCTCGACCGCCCGGGCCTGGTTGGTGCGCATGCGGTTGAGGAGATTCAAACTCTTGTGGGCAGTGCCGACCTGCATGCCCTGGACAGCGAACAGCGCTTGCGCCCCCTTGAGGTGTGCCTCGTCCAGGTTGTTGAGCAGGGGGATGGCAGCGAGTGCCTGGGTGCCGGTGACGCCGCTGATGCCCGTGTAGCTGCGGAAGGCCCGAGAGGAGGAGAAAGAGAGGGTGCGCACCGCATCCAGGCCAGCGAGGCCAGTGTCGATATCCACCCCAGGGAGGCTGCTGAAGGTTTCAAATGCCTGCACCTGCTCAAAGGTAAAGCGTTCCCGCTGGAGCCTGTCAGCCACCTGAAGAGCCTGCTCGAATGTGACACCCGGCAGGGCGCAGATCTTGCGGAAGACACGCTGGGCGTTATAGTGCATGCTGCCGATGACGGCCCGGCCCTGCTCAAGCTGTTGGTCGCTGAGACCGGGGATGGTCTGGAATATCTCAACGGTTTGCTGCCCGCTGAAATCGTTCTCCACCGAGGCCAGGGCCTGCGTGGCCGGCAGAGGGCCGCATAGCAGGGCGACGAGCAACAGGGTTAGGAAGGTACAATGAAGTGTCCGGATTGTCGTGAATTTGTGATGTCGCATGGGAGCAAGGGGGTTGATGGTGCCTGGGTATCACAAAGCGCTGCCCGTTATGGCGCTGCTGCTGGCCATGGTACTCTGGGGCAGTTCGTTTGTGGCGTTGAAATACAGCTTTCAGGAGATGCACCCCCTGGCCGTCATCTTTGGACGGATGGTGATCGCATCGCTCTGCTTCCTGCCTTTTTTGCGGTCCTTTACCAGAATGGGCGTGCGGCGGCACCATATATTGCCGCTGCTCGTCATGTGTCTGTGCGAACCCTGCCTCTACTTCCTCTTCGAGTCTGCGGCGCTGGTGCGTACCACCGCCTCACAGGCGGCGATGATCACCACCATGCTACCGCTGATGGTCGCCTTGGCCGCCGGCCTTGTCCTTGGTGAACGCGTGTCGCTGCGCACGGCCAGCGGGTTTGCCGCGGCCGTGGCCGGTGCCATCTGGCTGAGTTTGGCGGGCGGGGCGAGTGGGCAGGCGCCGAACCCGGTGCTGGGCAACTTTTTCGAGTTTCTGGCTATGGTTTGCGCAACCGCCTACACTATCCTCATGAAGCAGTTAAGTAAAGAATTCAATCCTTTTCTGCTCACTGGTCTCCAAGCCTTCAGCGGAGCCCTGTTTTTTGCGCCGGCGCTGCTGCTACCAAAGGTGCGCGTTGTGGCAGGCTTGCCCGTGGGCGGTCTGCTGGCCGTGCTCTACCTGGGGACAGTAGTCAGCGTCGGCGCCTACGGGCTGTACAATTTCGGCATCAGTCGCCTACCGGCCAGCCAGGCTGCCGCCTTTGTTAACCTTATCCCGGTCTTTTCCATCCTGCTTGGCTTCCTCATCCTCGGAGAACGAATGACCTCCTGGCAATTGTGGGCCTGCGCCTTGGTCTTCTTCGGAGCGCTGCTCAGCCAGGATACCGGCACCAGGGAGGCCGCATGAACCGGACCCTGATCCTCATTGGTCTCGTCTGCCTCGTCGTCGGGCTGTGTTGGCCCTGGCTGCGACAGCTGCCGCTCGGCCGCCTGCCGGGCGACATCGTCATCGTGCGCGAGAACTTTCGTTTTTATTTTCCGCTGACCAGTTCGATCCTGGCCAGCTTGGTGCTGACCTTGCTCCTCTGGCTGTTCCGTCGCTGATTATGCTACACGCCGAGCGCGTGGCGCGCCAAGCGCCGCCGGCGGCGAGCGGTGGCTGGTGCCGCCTCTGCGGCCGTACCCACCTGCTGCCGGCGGACGACGCCTGGCAGGAGTGCCTGGGCCTCATGACGCAGCTGGAGCGCTACGGCCGCATCGATCTGGAGGTGGCCGAGGGCGCCGCCGATCCCCGGTGCGGCACCGGCCCGCTTTTTGTGGCCGGCGGCGGCAAGATGCTTGGCGTATTGTGTGGCCGCGACCGGAGCGGACAGCGCGTGGTACTGCGAGCCTTTTCCGGCCAGTACGGCGGTTTGTGGCAGATTCCGGGCTGGGTGGGGCCAGTGCATGACCCGGCGGTGTTCGATGCTCTGACCGGCGCGGCGGATCCGGAGATCAAGCGGCTGGGCGCAGCGATCGCCCGAGCGCCCGCAGGGGCAGCGTGTTGCTATGGCCTGGTGCGCCGCCGGCGGGCCCTGTCCCGCGACCTGATGCGTCGGTTGCACGATCTGTACGTTCTTGTCAATTTCTCTGGTCACCGCCGGCCATTGGTCGAGGTCTTCCTCGATCCCGGCCGACCGCCGTCCGGGGCCGGGGACTGCTGCGGTCCCAAGCTGCTTCAGCATGCAGCCCTCAACGGCCTTGTCTCGGAAAGTATGGCCGAATTTTTTTGGGGTCAAAGCGGTGCCTCCGGCGCCAGGAGGCATGGGACCTGGTATCCGGCCTGCGCTGCCAAGTGTCAGCCGATTCTCGGTTTTATGCTCTGTGGCCTGGAGGGAGTGTGAGCGGTGTCGGTCGCTGGTTCGTCCACCTGGTCGGGTGGTAGGCCATAATCGACACGCCTGGCGGCCTGCAATTGGCTATTGGGGTGGGGCGGGACCAGTGTGGGACTCGATGCTGAACCGTCCCCGCCACACCAGCTGGACGGACTGTAGGGAGAAGAGGAGTTCGTTCACTGACCACGCATCGGAGATTGCGACGCACGGACGCTGGTTGCGTTCGTCCTGCTAGGCGGGCGAACCCACGAATTGCGGAACTACGAGTGGATGCGACTGCGCTTCCAGTCTCCCGGCTATGGGATGGACGACCGGGTCAGCGCGGCTGTTGACAGCTGTTTTCAATCCCGTCCAGCCGCAACTGCATACCTGGCTGCAGTTTGCTTGGGTCGGAGAGCATGTCTTTGTTTCGCTCATAGATTTCTTGCCAGGCCGGTTGCCGGCACAGCTCACGGGTAGCAATGATGCTCAGCGAGTCACCCGGGCGGACTGTGTACATACTGTCCGCCGGTTTTGTGGTACCAGCCCCTGCGGGTTCGGTGGTCGGCAACGGCGGTTGGCCTTCCACTGCGGAAGAGGCGGGCGCAGCCGCCGGCGCGCTTTCACCTGCTTGCCCGAGGGAAGTGGCAGGAGGGAGCTGCTGCACGGCCGTTGCCGGCGCTTCTACGGCTGGAGTCGGAGCCGGCTGTTGTGGGACTTTCGGCGCCTTGCCGCGCAGGAGCAGGAACCCCAGCAGGAGAACCGCGAGACCGGCGGCCAGTGCCGGGAGAAGGGGGCGCAGCCTCTGTGGTGGCCAGGTCGCCGCCGCCACGGTTTTCCCTGGCGCTGTCCCCCGCACCCGCTGATTGCGGTGCTGGACAGCTCGAGACAGTTGTTGAGAGTCGTCCAGCCGCTTGATTTCCTCGCTGATGCCGGGGAAGTCGGAGGACAGCTGCTGGGCCGCTACGCAGGTGGCCCGCGCCTCGTCAATGCGTCCCTCTTTTTCGAGTACTTCGGCGCTCGCCAGCAGCCTTTCGATCTCGGTCTGCAGGCGGAGAAGTTCTTGGGCCAGGGCGCTTCGCTCCTCGGCGGAAATCGCGTCGCCGGAGCCAATGAGCATGGCCCGCGCCTCAATGGGTCGTCCTGCCAGCATCGTCTCCCGAATCTCTTGGGCTGTTATGGATTCCACG
>JAVEYP010000038.1:0-9058 GCA_034003445.1 Desulfobulbus sp. | reverse complement strand
ATCTCCTGTCAAGCCAGCCCGGCGTCGGGGTGTGCTCTGTGCCAAGTAGACACGGCGGACTTGCCAAAACCTCCATTCTCCGGCAAGCTGATCGCACTCTTTTTTCCACCTCCCCCGCCCCCGGAAGCACGCTATGGATGCTTGGCTGGCCGCCCTGACTTTTCTTTCGGTCATCTTCCTGATCATGGGCAATCTGCTCAGTCCGCCGGCGGCCGCTCTGGCCGGTACCCTGGTGCTCGTTTACGGCGGCGTGTTCACTCTTGCCGAGGCCGCGGCCAAGATGACCGCGTCCTACTCGACCCTGGCCCTGCTGCTCGGTGCCATGGTGGTGGCCCGCGCCCTGGAGCCCACCGGTATCATGGCCCGGACGGCCAGTCTTATGGTTACCTTATCGCGTGGCCGGGGCAGCCGCTTGCTGGTGGGGATAACCCTGATCACGGTGGCGATGAGCGCAATGCTGCCCAATGCCACTGCGGTGCTCGTGCTCGGGCCCGTGCTCGTGCCTTTGGCGCGCAGACTCAAGCTGAACGCGGAGCCGCTGCTCATCCTTGTGGCCCTGGCCGCTAACTCCGGCGGGCTGCTCACCATGGTCGGCGACCCGGCCACCTATCTGATTAGCCAGGCGACAGGACTCAGCTTTCTTGCCTACTTGCCTGCCCTGTCGTGGAGCGGGGTGGTGGCCACGACCGTTCTCCTTGCCCTGCTGCCCTGGGTTTGGCGAGACCTGTGGACCGCCACAGTGCCGGTGAGCCGTCTCAAGGGTCAGGCGGAGCCGCTGCTCCCCAAGCGCTACTTCCTGCCGATCATCGTGGTCGGCTGCATCATGCTGCTCTTTTTCGTGGGCGGCGAACTCTCGCATATTCCCTTCTCGCCGGATCTAATTGCGATCAGCGCCGCCACCGCGACCCTCGCGCTGGCGGAGCGGTTCGGGCTCGGTTCAGTCTCCCAGGTGCTGCGGGACATCGACTGGAGCACCCTGATCTTTTTTGCCTGCACCTTCATCCTTACCGGTGCCCTGGAATCAACCGGCGCCATCGCCGCCGTCGCTGGGGTGCTAGGAACCTCAGCTGTGGCTCATCCCGTGGCGGCTTCTTTCCTGCTGCTTTTTGGCACGGCTGCCCTGTCTTCAATGGTCCCCAATATTCCACTGATCGTTGCCCTGATCCCCCTGGTGCAAGGCATGGGTGGGGGACAGGAAGTCTTTCATTTGTACAGTGCCGTGCTGCTCGGTGGTTCCCTGGGCGGGAATGCCACTATGGTCGGCGCCTCAGCAAACATGGCCGCCGTGGGGTTGGCCCGTCAGCACGGTCTGGCCATGCTCGCCACAACCTTTCTGCGCCGGGGCCTGCCGGTCTGCTTGGCCCAGGTGGCCACGCTCGGCCTGCTGCGGCTGATTATGGAACTGGTCTTTTTTTGAGGTCTACGGGGAAAGGCGGGGAGGGCCGTCGCCAGCACTGGGCGGGGCAAAGGTGAGCCGGAATGAGGGGAATGGAATCCAGCGGGATCGCCTACGGCGCCTAGAGCTGAGCTCAGGCGCCTTTTTTCGTATCCGGAGTACTACTCGTTGCGGCGGGCGGTAGCGCTGGTTGATTGAAACGGAAGGAGCTGATCAGGGCGTCGATCTCCTGGCCCCAGAAGGCGAAGTTCTTCTCCGCCTCGTTGGGCGTGGCGCCTCGGCCGCTGCACGAGATGGTCCAGGTGAAGCCAGGGGTGGCGGTCATCACGACCCGGCCGTAGGCTGAAAGTGTACCGGTGAGGGTGGCGACTGGGTAGCGCAGCGCGGCCTGGTGGGCCGGACGGTTGTGCAGGGTGGCGGTCGTGGCGGTGAGCACCTCCAGGTCCGGCACTTCCTCGCCGAGCATTTCCTTGATTTCGGTCGCGGTCGGCGGCGCGAGAAACACCTGGTCGATGTCCTCTTGTGTGGCAGTGGCCGCGTTGGGATAGCGCTTGACGAGCACGGAACATTGCGCCGTCGGGCCGCCGTCCGGTGCGGCCGCCAGGGCCCGCAGGTCGCCGCCTGTGACCGGGCTCAGCTGCCAGGATGCCGGGTACTCAAAACGGAATTGGAAGTCCTGGTTCTCGTGGCTGAGCAGGTCTGCGGCGTGGAGCGGTCCAGCGAGGAGCAGGGCGGTCAGAAGCAGGGCTGCGACCAGCAGAACGGTGCAGCGCAAACGATCAGTCATTGCTTGACCTCCAAGCTGCGCAGACGGGGAGGGGAAGTCTTTGCTCGTCCGTGCCGCCCCCCTCGCGTCGACTGACGAGCGCCCGCACCCGTTCGGCTATTTCTTCGCCGGCACCTTCTTGCCGGAGAGAGCTGGTGATGATGGCGCCGCCCCGTTCCTGATGATGGTACAGGGAGGTCTCGTCGAGACGCCCAGCCGTGCCTGCCGGCTCGGGGTGTGGAACGACCGCGGGGATGCTGCTCATTGGACCGAGGCCAGCCATTCCTGCAAGGAGCGGACCGTGGATTCCCCGGCCTGGCGGGCCGCGATGCCCTCGGCCGCGGCCACTGCCGCCCGTACGGTAGTGAGGTAGGCCACTTTGTGGCGGATGGCCGCCTTGCGGATGTACGAGTCGTCGTGGGCGCTCAGCTTGCCTGACGGGGTGTTGATGATCAGCTGGATCTCACCGTTTTTCACCGCGTCGACGATGTTCGGGCGCCCCTCGTGCACCTTGAGGATGGTCTCTGCCTCAATGCCGTTGTCTTGCAGGAAGGCGGCAGTGCCGTCCGTGGCCACGATGCCGAAACCCTCGGCCGCGAGTCGTCGGACCGCGGCGAGCAGTTGCTCGGTGCGGTCGCGCCCTGCCACGGTGACGAGCACCGTACCGGTAAGGGGCAGGGTGCCGCCGGCACCGTCCTGGGCCTTGAAGTAGGCCATGCCGTAAGAGCGGTCCAGACCAAGCACCTCGCCGGTCGAGCGCATCTCTGGGCCGAGGACCGGGTCCACCTCGGGGAACATGTTGAACGGGAAGACCGCCTCCTTGACGCCCACGTGGCTGATTTCGCCTTTAGGAAAGCTAAAGTCGCCCAGTTTTTTGCCGAGCATGATCTCGGTGGCAATGCGGGCCATGGAAATGCCGCAAACCTTAGAGACCAGCGGCACGGTGCGCGAGGCGCGCGGGTTGGCTTCGAGCACGTAGACGAGGTCGTCGCAGATGGCGTATTGGATGTTCATCAGACCGACTACACCCATCTCGCGGGCGATGGTGCGGGTGTATTCACGGATGGTCTCCCGGTGGTGCTCCGGGATGCCCACCGGCGGGATGACGCAGGCCGAGTCGCCTGAGTGGATGCCCGCCTGCTCGATGTGCTCCATCACCGCCGGCACATAGGCGTCCGTGCCGTCCGCGATGGCGTCCGCCTCGGCCTCGATGGCGTTCTCCAGGTAACGGTCGATCAGGATCGGCCGTTCCGGGGTAACGTCCACGGCCACAGCCATGTAGTCGCGTAACATGGCCTCGTCGTAGACAATCTCCATACCGCGGCCGCCGAGTACGTAGGAGGGCCGCACCATCAGCGGGTAGCCGATGCGGGCGGCGATGTCGATGGCCTCGACCGCGTCCGTGGCCATGCCGCCGACCGCCATGGGGATGCCCAGCTTCTCCATCATGGTGTTGAACAGGTCACGGTCCTCGGCCAGGTCGATTACCGCCGGCGGAGTGCCGAGGATGCGCACTCCTGCCTCCTCCAACTCGCGGGCGATGTTCAGCGGCGTCTGCCCGCCGAACTGGCAGATCACACCCTTGGGCTGTTCCTTCTCGTAGATCTGCAGCACATCTTCCACGGTGAGCGGCTCAAAGTAGAGCTTGTCCGAGGTGTCGTAGTCGGTGGACACGGTCTCTGGGTTGCAGTTGACCATCACCGTCTCGTAGCCCATGTCGCGCAGAGCAAAGGCCGCGTGCACGCAGCAGTAGTCGAACTCGATGCCCTGGCCGATGCGGTTGGGTCCACCGCCGAGGATCATTACCTTGTTCGGGTTGTTGGACACGGGCACCGTGTCGGGCGCGTTGTAGCTTGAGTAGTAATAGGCGGCCTTCTCCACGCCGCTCACCGGCACCGCGTGCCACCCCTCGACGATGCCAGCCCGGGTGCGCTGCTCGCGGATGGACACCTCCGAAACACCGAGCCGTTCTGCCAGGTAGGCATCGCTGAAGCCCTCGCACTTGGCCTGGCGCAGTAACTCCACGGGCAACTCTCCGCCCCGGTGAGCAAGGATCTCCTCCTCGCGCATCACCAGTTCGCCCATCTGCCCGAGGAACCAACGGTGGATGTTTGTCCGCCGGTGCAGTTCATCTACAGTGGCGCCCTTGCGAAGGGCCTCATAGAGCACAAACTGTCGCTCGCTGGTGGGCACGGCCAGTTTGGTCATCAGCTCCTTGAGGTTTAAATCGTGCAGGTTTTTATAGAAGCCGAGTCCGCTGCAGTCGATCTCCAGGCCACGGATGGCCTTCTGCAGAGCCTCCTTGTAGGTCTTGCCCAGGCTCATCACCTCGCCCACGGCGCGCATCTGGGTGCCGAGCCGGTCCTCCACGCCGCGGAACTTTTCAAAGGCCCAGCGGGCGAACTTGACCACCACGTAGTCGCCCGAGGGGGTGTAGCGGTCCAGGGTACCGTCACGCCAGTAAGCCATGTCCTTGAGAGTCAGACCGCCAGCCAGCCGCGCCGAAACCAGGGCTATGGGAAAGCCGGTGGCCTTGGAGGCGAGCGCCGAGCTGCGCGAGGTGCGCGGGTTGATCTCGATGACCACCACTCGGTCGGTCTTCGGATCGTGGCCAAACTGAACGTTGGTGCCGCCGATCACGCCGATGGATTCGACAATCGCATAGGCTATCCGTTGCAGCCGTTCCTGCAGTTCTTGGGGCACGGTGAGCATGGGCGCGGTGCAGAATGAGTCGCCCGTGTGCACACCCATGGGGTCCACATTCTCGATGAAGCAGACGGTGATCAGCTTGTTGTCCGCGTCGCGCACGACCTCCAGCTCCAGCTCCTCCCAGCCGATGACGGACTCTTCGACAAGTATCTGGCCGATTCGGCTGGCGGCGATGCCTCGAGCCGCGATAATACGCAGCTCCTCCAGGTTGTAGACCATGCCGCCGCCCGTACCGCCCATGGTGTAGGCCGGCCGGATGACCACGGGGTAGCCGAGTTCGCCGGCAATGCGCTCGGCCTCCTCCACCGAGTAGACAGCGGTGCTTCGCGGCATATCGATTTCGAGCCGGTCCATCTCCTTCTTGAATTCGATACGGTCCTCACCGCGCTCGATGGCATCCAGGTTGACGCCAATCACCTGCACGCCGTACTTCTCCAGGATACCCTGTCGCGCCAGGTCGGAGGAGAGGTTGAGGGCCGACTGGCCGCCCAGGTTGGGCAAGAGGGCGTCGGGCCGCTCGCGGGCAATGATTTTTTCCAGCGTCTCTACATTGAGCGGCTCGATGTAGGTGACGTCGGCCATGTCCGGGTCGGTCATGATCGTGGCAGGGTTGGAGTTGACGAGCACGATGCGGTAGCCAAGCTCGCGCAGTGCCTTGCAGGCCTGGGTGCCGGAGTAGTCGAATTCGCAGGCCTGACCAATGATAATTGGGCCAGAGCCGATGATCATGACCGTGTGGATGTCGTCGCGTCTGGGCATGGGTGTTCTCCTCGATGTGATGCGATAAAGGCGGCCAGTACCCGGCGCTGGCGCTGGGACCGGAATTTGGGATTTTGATGGGGACTCAGCCCGTTCGACCACAGTGCGGCGGCTTGGTCCGGCCGCGTGGGGCGGCCTGGCGGCGGGCGGGCGGACCGCTGTTGGGGCGCCAACAGCCAGGAGTGTTCATGGCTGTCGCAGAAGCCGGTCCGCGACACGGGCCGCGCCGACCGTGACCCCGGCAAGGGACTGACCGGGAAAACTATGGTCGCCGACCAGGGTGCAGTTGCTCAGGCCAAAGCGCTGCTGGCGCGGCGGCAGCCAGCTTGTCTGCGCGTAACCGCCCACCAGGCCTAGGTGGCGTCCGGTGTAGCGGCCGTAGGTGACCGGCGTGCCGGCCAGCAATGGGTTTGCCTGGGGCCGACTGCCAAGGGCGCGCTCAATAAGCGTGAGCGCAGCCTCGGTGTAGCGTTGTTTCAGGGCCGCATAGGCCTCGGGGCCGCTGCCCTTGGCCTGCCACCACGGGGCCACTGCGGTGTGCGTGGACACAGTGACCGCGGCCTGGCCTGCTGGTGCCCGGGTGTGGTCGTCCGGGTGCGAGGCGGAGAGGAAGAGCGAATCGGCCTCGGCCAACTGCGCTGCGCCGGCGCGGATGAGTTGCAGATGCGTGGCCGGCAGACCTTTGACCCATTCCTGGCCCACCCCAAGGTGGAGGACAAAGGCCCCCCATTGGGCTCGGTTGGTTTCGGCCCAGGTGTTGGCAACGGGTCGGCTGAGCAGCTGGGCCAGCCGGGCGTCCGAGCCATTGACGATGATCTCGCGCGCCTGGTAGCGACCGCGTTCGGTCTCTGCCGCCTCAATGGCGCGGCCGCGGACCGTGAGCCGCACCACCCGCTCGCCGGTGCGCAGATGGCCACCCCGGTCGCGTATCGCCCGGCCGAGCAGCTCGGCCACGGTGCCGATACCGCCGTCTATACGGCAGGGATACTGCCGGGGCAGGTCAAGGGCCAGCGCGGCAAACAGCGCATTGGTTTGCCTGGCGGTTGCCTGGGCGGAGATGAGCAGCTGGGCGTCGATGAAGCGGCGAAAGGGCGCATCTCGGTCCAGGCCATGGCGGGCCAGCCAACTCTCGACCGTAGTCATGGCCAAGCGCAGCAGCCGCCCGCGCTGCATGCCGCTCAGTTGGCGGATCACGGCGGTGATTTGCCGGCCCCGGCTGCGGCCGTATTGGCCGAGCAGCAGGCTGGTCAGGGCCCAGAGGTCGTCGGCCGCCTGCGCCTGCTCTCGCCAGAACGGCCCGCTTGCCGGAAAGGCGCGCAGCAGCGCGTCCCGGTCCGAGGTGAGCGGCACGGCTAGGTCGCCCTCGTGATACTCCCAGGCTACTGCTAGAGAGTGGGCCGGCCAGTTGAGCGAGAGCCGTTCTGCCAGCCAGTGCAGTGGGCCACCGGGCTGGAAGCCCGCCCCGATGGTGGCGCCGGCGTCAAAGCGGAAACCGCGATGGGTGAAGGTTGCCGCACAGCCGCCGGCCTGGCCGTGTTGCTCAAGGACGAGCACGCTGCGGCCGGCATCGGCGAGTAGGGCGCCGGCTGCCAGCCCGCCGACCCCCCCGCCGACAATGAGCACATCATAGACCGTCATGGGGCCGGGAGCGGACAGAGGTTCACGGGAAGGCAGAGACCTATTCCAGTTCCTTGCGACTGCCGCCGAGCAGGTTCAGGGCCTTGTTCACGCGGAAGCGGACCAGGAACTTGCGCTCCTGCTCACCTTCGTCCGGCCGTTTCGGCCGCCTGCTCATGGAGCGAATGCGCTCTTGGTCGGTGCTTTCATCAAGGAAGGTCAGGTAGAGACGCATCCCTTGGTAGGCATGGCCCTCTTCAAGAAAGAGATAGGAGGCGTGCGGGTTCTCCGCCAGGTTGGCATGGCTGAGGCGGTCGAGCATGATGAACTCTACCTCATCCCGACTCTGGACGTGCGGTCGGCTGTAAATGGCGGTGTTTACTTCGCCCTTGCCGTTGCAGGTGGCCAGGACTCCGGTACCCTTGGTGGTCGTAAAATACTGTTCGAGTTGCATGGTTCTCCGTTTGTGTGACAGGTGGTGCGGAAGGAGGAGGGCCGACTTCGGTTCGCACGGTCCGCGCCGGGCGCCGGTGGCAATCGGCCCAGGTTTTAGGGGCAGCAGTCCCCTTTCCAGCAGTAGGTGCAGAGTTGTTCTCTGGGCAGGCCGATGGCAGCCACTAGGTCGTCGAGTCGCTGAAAGCGCAGCGAGGTCAGGCCGAGCTGGTCGCGGATCGCCTCGACCAGTGCCGCGTTCTCGGGTGAATCGGTTTCCGCATAGCGGCGCAGGTCTCTATCATTGTCCCCACCAAGGAGATGAATGGTCTTGCGGGCGAGCAGATCCAGGGTGGATCGCGAGGTAGAGAAATTGAGGAACTTGCAGGGGAAGATCAGGGCCGGGCAGGCCAGCCGTACGTGCACCTCGCGGGCGCCAATGTCAAACAGTGAGCGGGCGTTGTCCTTGAGCTGGGTGCCGCGGACGATGGAGTCGTCGCAGAGCATCAGCCGGCGGCCCTCGATCAGTTGCCGGACTGGGATCAGCTTCATCTTGGCCACCAGGTTGCGCATGGCCTGGTTTTGGGGCATGAAGCTGCGTGGCCAGGTGGGCGTGTATTTGACGAAGGGCCGATTGTAGGGAATTTTTCGTTCGTTGGAGTAGCCCAGGGCGTGGCCGATGCCCGAGTCCGGGATGCCGGCAACAACATCAACCTTCGTGTCGTCCTGGCGGGCTAAGGCCGCGCCACAGTTGTAGCGCACCTGTTCGACGTTGATGCCCTCGTACTCGGAGGCCGGATAGCCGTAGTAGACCCACAAAAACGAGCAGATCTGCATGTCTGGGCCCGGCGGGAGTCGCTGCTCCCAGCCGTCTGCAGTGAGCAGCAGCACTTCGCCTGGCCCGAGGAAATGGCTAGTGGTGAAGTCCAGGTTGGGAAAGGCGCTAGTCTCCGAGCTGACCGCCGTGGCGCCGTCCCGGCGGCCCACCGCCAGCGGCGTGCGCCCGAACCGGTCGCGGGCCGCGTAGACTCCCTTTTCGGTGAGCAGCAGCAGGGTGCAGGAGCCCTCGATCAGCTCCTGGGCGCGGCGGATGCCGGACTCGAAGCTGTCCTCCTGGCTGATGAGCATGGCCGCCACTTCGGTGGGGTTGTTGATACCGTCCGATGTGCCGGAGAAGTGGCACCGGTCTTTGTAGGCCTGGCCGATCAAGGCGTCCATGTTGTTGATGCGGCCGACCGTGGCAATGCCAAAGGTGCCGAGATGCGAGCCGATGATGAGCGGATGCGGGTCAGTGTCGCTAATTACGCCGATGCCCTGCAGGCCGTGGAAGCGGTGCAGTTCGGCTTCGAACTTGGAGCGGAAGTAGCTGTTCTCGATAT
>JAVEYP010000037.1:0-9222 GCA_034003445.1 Desulfobulbus sp. | reverse complement strand
GCCGGGCTGGGACGTGGCCGGGATCGTTGTCGGCGCGGCCGCCGTGGGAGCGGCCGGGGTACCAGGGATGATCGCCTCGGGCCGCGGCGGTACCATGGCAAAGCCCTTGCCGAGCAGCTCCATGGCCTTGGCGTCGCGTACCTTGCGGTCGGCACTGCCCATCACCAGGGTGATGATGCGCACCCCGCCCCTCTTGGCAGTGGCCGCGATGGAGAAGCCGCCCGCCTGGAAGTAGCCGGTCTTCAAGCCGTCGCAACCAGGGACCTGGGTGAGGAGTTTATTGTGGTTGTACATCATAAAGGTGTCGTTGCGGAAGCCACGGCTCTTGGTGGCCGTATACTTAAAGGTGTCGGGCCTCTTGATCAACGCCTGGCAGAGAATGGCTAGGTCCCGGGCGGTGGTTACGTCCGGCTCCTGCCCTTCGGAAGGCGGCAGGCCATGTACCGAATGGAAGTGGCTGTCCTTCATGCCCAGTTCCTGGGCCTTCTGGTTCATCAGGGCAACGAATCCCTCCTTGGAACCGGTGATGTGCGTGGCCAGGGCCACGGCAGCGTCATTGGCCGACTGAACCATGAGCGCGTAAAGCATCTCCTCCACGGTGAACTGCTCCTTGGGATCAAGGTAGACCTGGGAGCCGCCGGTCTTGTAGGCCTCCACGCTCACCGCCACCATCTCGTCGAGTTTGAGCGCCCCCTGCTCAATGCGGTCGAGGATGACGTAGAGGTCCATAAGTTTGAGCACGCTGGCCGGGTAGACGCGGGCATCGGCATTATCCTCGAAGAGAACCGTGCCAGTGTCCGCATCGATGACCAGGGCGGATACATACGGCGTTTTGCTAATGGATTGCAAGGGGTTGCGCGCCGCGACTGCCGGGGCGGCGATCAGAATGAGGACGAGCAGGCAGAGAAGGATGCGTTGCATGGTGTGTGGCTCCTTAGTGCGTACGCGATCGGGTCGCGTGAATAGATGGGTGGCTGGTGGCAAGACGGGCTGGGTTGTACTGACCAAGCGCCGGCCTGTCAAACATTATTTCTATTTTTTCTTATGAGTTTGGGTAGTTGCGTCTTCATGTCGGCCTTTTGCTAGAAGGCAACCACCTCGGCCTTTCTGGCTAGGCTGACCATCTCGCGGTGCCAGCGCGCGCCGCCCAGGGACTCGGCCAACAGTACGGCCAGATGCGCCGGCTGCACCCCCATGGTGCGGTTGCGGCCCAGGCCGGACAGGCAGGAGGGGCAGTTGGTGACGATCACCCGGTCCTGCAGGTCGCCGCCGCTGATCTCGCAGAGCTCGTCCCGCTTGCGGACCAGCATGGCGTCGGTGATGTCCGGCCGGGACAGCGACAGGGTGCCGGCCTCGGAGCAGCAACCAGGCACGGCCAGGACCTCGCCGCCCAGTTGCCGCACCAGTTGGACGCCTTCGCCCTGCAGGGAGTCATGGCAGGGCGCGTGGTAGAGGAAGCGCTGGCTGCTATCGCGGCGGAACCGGTCCGGGGCGTGCTCGAGTACGAAGCTGGAGACGTCGGCCAGCCCGGCGGTGAAGATCTCTTCCACGCCCAGCCGGTGCAGGGCCTCGCGACAGGTGCCGCAGCTCACGACCACCGCATCGAACGGCAGGTAACCAAGCATCTCGCGGATCTGGCTGAGGATAATGGTATCCCGCAAGGTAACGTTGTCATGCATCTTCTGCTTGGCATTGGCCCGAGCCGGAAAGCCGCAACAGAGGTGGGGCGGCGGCAGCACCACCCGCACGCCGGTTTTTAAGAGCGCGTACACCGCGGCCATAGCCACCTCGGCGTAGAGCCGCTCCGAACCGCAGCCCGGGAAGTAGAAGACCGTCTTTGTGGCCGCCTCCGGTGGCTGGAGGAGTAGGGCCTCGTTCAAGCCATAGCGGGGTAAGGCGTCGCGCAGGGTCTTAGTGGAAGGCGGCATCATCGGGGAGCGGAGCATGGCCGCGAGTCGCCATTTTTTTGCGATCAACGCTCGTGGCGCTCGCGCGAACAGAGTGGCGCCGAGTTGTTGGGCCGCGGCCCCCCACTCGACCACGGTCTTGCGGAACACCCGGTTGTAGACGCGGTTGCGTGTCTTGAGGTAGTGCAGCGACAGTCGGGTGGGCAGGGGCGCGTGCTTATAGCCCCGCTCGCTTAGGATCTCGCGTTCGAGCACAGACACCTGGGCGGTGTCGATGTCCACGGGGCAGGGTTTGAGACATTTGCCGCAGAGGGTGCAGTGGTCGGCGATTTCCTCCAAGTTGCGCAGTTGGTTGAAGCGCGGGAAATGGGAGCGCTGGGTGTCGTAGAGCAGGGCCTCGATAAGCGCGCCAATGGCCAGGTTTTTGTTGCGCGGGTGGAAGAACAGGTCGCTGCCCGGGTAGAACACGCAGCAGTCGACCTTGCACTTGCCGCAACGGATGCATTTTGAGATTTTGGCTGCAAGCGTTTCCAGCGAGTTGTGCTTGAGGATGCGCGCCTCAAGTTCGAGCAGGTTGAATGAAGGAGTGAACACCCTTTCGAGGATGTCCGCGTCCTCGAGTTTGCCCGGGTTCATCACCCCTTGCGGATCCACCTGGCGTCGGTAAGCCCGCAGTTCCTCAACCCGTTCAGGTTCGAGGTATTTGATCTTGGTGATGCCGATACCGTGCTCGCCGCTCACCACGCCGCCTAGTGCTATGGCCTTGATCATAACCGCGTCCGGGGTCTGCGCGGCCCGCTCCATCATGGCCCGGTCGTTGGAGAATACGGGGATGTTGACGTGCACGTTGCCGTCGCCGGCGTGCATGTGGGTGGCGATGACGATTCGCCGCTGGCGCACCTGAGCAAAGATGGCCTCAAGGTTTTCGCTGATGCGCGAAAAGCCGCGAAATAGTTCGAGCAGGTCGTCCTTGAGACGGCGCAGGTGGGCGTCGCTGCGTGGGGTGACTGGGTCGCGACCGGCAAGCCTCTGGAGCGTCTCGGCGCAGAGCTCGTCGGCTTTGGGGAGCTTGGCCTCGAGCCAGTCCGGGTCCTCAATGGGCTCGGCGGTTGCCAGGTAGGCTTCTACCTCGTGGACCACATTCTCCTTGTTGTACTGGTCCTCGTCAATGTTGCGCTCGTCCACAAAGCGGGCAAACCCGGCCAGGGCGGCAAGCGGCAGGACGATATCCTCGTTGAGCTTAAAGGCATTGGTGCGCGCGGCAATGGCGCCCAGTCGCTTGCGGTCGCGCCAGAACCGTTCGGCCTCGTCCGAGTCGGCGGCCACGAAGATCTCGGTGTTGGCGTAGCGTTTCATGAGCGCCAGCAGCCTTTCCTTGCCGCGCAGAATATGGGTCGTGGTGTGGGCCACCATGTCGATGAGCAGGACCGCCTTAGGCGGCTCGCTGCGCGCTGCCTTAAACTTGTAGTTGATCGCCCGGATATACTCCTCGTCAAAGTGCTCGAGCGCTATCAAGGCCTCCTCGCCCTGGTTGACGAACTGTTCGGAGATCTCCACGATCACCCGGCTGGCCTCGTCCATATCCGGACCAAAGAACTCCAGGCAGAAGGTCAGTTTTTTCTCGTAGGCGGGATAGAGGATAAACTCGGCCTCGGTGATAACCCCGTCCGTACCCTCCTTCTGGACGCCGGGCAGTCCACCCAGGGCCTTGTTGGTGATGTCCTTCCAGAGGCCGGGCTTGCGGACCTCGCTGCCGGCAAGGTCGATTCGCCGCATACAGACGCCAGCCGCATCGCATACATCGAAGAGGACGCGGTCGTCCGGCAGGATCTTGCGCATGGGGTGGTTGATGCGGCGCACGGTGAGCTGGGTGCCGCCAGGCATAGCCATGGTATAGGCGAGGAGGTTATCAATGGCCGTGCCCCAGAGCACCGCGGTCTTACCGCCGGCATTCTCGGCAATGTTGCCGCCAATGGTCGAGGCCCAGGCACTGGTCGGGTCCGTGGCAAACACCAGACCATGGCGCTCGGCGTACTGCATGGCATCTTGGGTGATCACCCCGGCATCCAGGCGGAGCACGGCCATATCCTGCACCTGGCCGCTCGCGCCGGTGAAGGGCCGCGATTCGATGCCGTGGATGCGGTTGAGCTTCTCGGTGTTGATCATCACGCAGTCGGCCTGCACTGGCACGGCCCCGCCGGTCAGGCCGGTGCCGCCACCGCGCGGAATGGCATGCAGGCCCAACTTCTCAATGGCGCGCAACAGGCCGGGAACATGCTTCCCAACGGCTGGCCGGGCCACGGCCACGGGCAGGTGGAGCCTCCAGTCCGTGGCGTCGGTGGCATGGCTGATCAGGACGAAGGGGTCGAAGTGAACATTCCCTGCACCGATCTCCTTACCCAGTCGCCGGCGGATGGTACGTCGCCGCGCCGCTGCACCGCCGATCTGCCGCTGCAGGTCACGCACCCGCTCGCGGCAGAGCCGCACCAGGTTGAGCACCGTGTCGCTTCGTTCCGGATCAACGCGGCCACGGCGCGCCGTGGCTGCGATGACGTCCAGGTCCTTGCCCATGGTGCGGAAAAAAGAGTACCGCCGTCGGGGCGAGTCAATCAGTTCCTGATAAAGGAAGGGATTGCGGTGGAGGATAAACAGGTCGCCCATGCAGCGCATCACCAGTCGGGCGGACCGGCCGGTGACCCGCTGGCTGCGCAGTTCCTCCAGATCCTCCCAGACGGCCGGACCGAAAAGGTGGTTGATGATCAGCCGGTCGTCGGCGGAGGTAAAATTGTAGGGAATCTCTCGGTAGTTGACTGCCTTCATGGCTCCTGATGGGTACAAAGTGAAGAGGAAAGACAGGTGCGGCCGGAACCTAGACCGGACCGCAACGAAAAGCCTCTATTTTTACCATAGAGGGTGGCTGGATGCAATGTCTCCCCCGGTTCTGCAGCCGCTTAGACGGCCAGTTCGTAGGCCGGCGCATTGCCGGGCAAGAAGCGTGTCTTAAAGGCGTCGCGCGCCACGGTCGAGCCGATCACTGCCACCAGGTCCCTGGCCCGGAAGCGGAAGTCCGGACCAGGGTTGGGTTCCAGCTGGTCGTCCCGGAGCACCCCGACCACCGACACGCCGGTGCTCTTGCGGATCCCGGCCTCGCCGATGGTCTGGTCCACCAGCGACGAGCCCGCGACAATCCTCACCCACTGCAGATCGAACTGGTCCTCGGCCGAGCGAAACTGCGCCAGGGTGCGGTACGGCTTGCTCTCGCTCATCCCTGCGGAAAAATATTCCTGGCGCAGGGTCTCGGTCTGGCGCTGGATCTCGGTGGCCGGAATGCGCAGGTTGAGCAGCACCTGACGGGTCATTTCCAGGCCTGCTTCCAGTTCGGGGTAGACCAGGTCGGTCACCTGCAGTTCGGCGAACAGTTCGAAGAAATCCGGGTCGGAGAGTCGGGCGACCACGGTGATGGCGCCGTTGAGTCGCTGGGCTGTGACCACGATGGCGTGGCTCTCAACAATGTTTGGCAGGGTCACCACCAACATGGCGGCAGTGGCCAGCGAGGCCGCGTCGAGCACGATCTCGTGATTGGCGTCACCGTAGACCATGGCAAATCCGGCCTGTTGAGCCTCTTCCACTCGCCACTGGTCGAGTTCGATGATCACAAAGGGGATGGCCAGGCGATCCAGGGCAGTGGCAATCTGGGTACCCACCCGGCCGCCACCGGCAATAACCACGTGGCCCGTGAACTTTTTATCGGGGAAGTTGATCGACTCGAGCTGCTCTTTCTGGAACCAGCGCTTTTTAAGGGCGTACACGCGGCTCGTCTGGGCAGAAACAATTGGTGTGAGAATCATGGTGAGCACTGCGGTGGTGAGGATCAGGTTGTAGAGTTCGCTGTCAATGGACTTGGTGGACATGCCAATCTGGGCGAGCACAAAGGAAAACTCGCCGATCTGGAACAATCCCAGGCCGACCGCAATAGGGATGACGTTGCCGTAACGAAACAACCAGGCCAGCCCAGCAAAGATAAACCCCTTGCCAACGCAGACGAGCAGCACAAGCAACAGAATGGTGCCGAAGTGGCTGAACAAGAACCGTGGATCAAGCAGCATGCCCACTGAGGCGAAGAACAGCAGGCCAAAGACGTCGCGCAGGGGGATGATGTCGCTGAGCGCCTGGTGGCCGTAGTCCGACTCGTTGAGCACCATTCCGGCGATAAAGGCACCAAAGGCAAACGACAGCCCGATCAGATAGGTGGCGTAGCCAACACCCAGGCCAATGGCGATGATCGCCAGCAGGAACAGTTCGCGGCTGCCGAGCCGGGCAATGTGGCGCATCAGCCAGGGGAGCAGTTTGGCGCCGAGCAGGAACATGCTCGCCAGGAAAAGCGTTGCCTTGAGACCGGCCTGGCCGAGTTGGGCAAGCCCGGCGGACGGGTCGTTCATGAGCGGCAAGACAATCACCATGGGTACAATGGCCAGGTCCTGGACGATAAGCATGCCGATCATCACCTTGCTCGACAAGGTACCCAGCCAGCCCTGGTTCATGAGTGTCTTGAGCAGCACCATGGTGCTGGAAAGGCTGATCATGGCCCCGAACCAGACCGAGGTCTTCAGGTCCCAGCCCATGAGTTTACCAATACCCAGGCCAAGGCCAATGGTCAGGCCCATCTGCACAGGCGTGCCGATAAGGGCGATGTACTTGACCGGCCTGAGATCCTTGTGGGAGAATTCCAGACCCAGGGCAAAGAGCAGGAGCGCCACACCGATCTCGGCGAGTCGCTCGATGACGTGCACCTCAGTGATGCTCATGCCACCGGTGTGCGGTCCGAGGAGCACACCGGCGAGGATGTAGCCGAGGATCAGCGGCTGGCGCAGCCGCTGCATGAGCAGGCCGCAGAAGAAGGCGGCGATGACGAGCAGGATGATGTCGGCGGTAATTCCCATGGCAGGTGTCGGTCCAATGGTTGGCAGCTGTGGGCGGGCCGGAAAGGGCGGCGCCGCTTGCGCGGCGCACTATACCAGCCGCGCGGTGAACACGCAGCAGGTTCTGCACAAGACGTAGAGTTTGTCGGGATGGTACTGTTCGGTCCACTTTTCTCTTGGTAAGCCAATGAATTATCTTGACTGTGAACGGCCCACGAGGTAGTGGTTGGACCACTATTTAGTTGAGGAGAAAGTATGGTTCCGGCCGCCGCTGGAAAAGAGAAACGTTATGCCTACACGACCGTGGTTGAGCGCATCCGCGACCGGATCCGCGCCGGTACCCTCGCCCCTGGCGACCAGTTGCCGCCCGAGCGTCAGCTGGCCCGGGAACTGGCGGTTTCGCGCACCAGCGTCCGCCAGGCCCTGCAGGCCTTGGCCGAGCGCGGAGTGGTGGTGAGCCGCCAGGGTGACGGCACCTATGTGGCCGATGGACTCGCCGCCTCTTTTCCTGGCGACGCCATCCTCGACGCCTTGAACAGGGAGCGCGGTGTACTCGGCGACATCCTTGAGTTTCGTCGCCTGCTCGAACCGCAGATCGCAGCACTTGCGGCGCAACGCATCAAGGCGGAGAACATCGATCGGCTCAAGGTCGTGGTCTGCGACCAGCAGCGCGCCCTGCTCGCCGGGCGGGAGGACGCGGAGCTGGACGCAGAGTTCCACCGGCTGCTGGCCGAATACGCAGGCAACCGGGTCCTCGTTCGGGTGATGGCTGCGCTGCGCGCCACAGTGGACGAGACCCGCGCCGCCCGGTTGCGCACGAGCGGCCGCCGCAGCGCCTCGGTGGAGGGGCACCTGCGTCTTATCGACGCGCTTGAGGCTGGCGATGCGGCGGCAGCGCATGGGGCCATGGAACGTCATCTCGCTGAGATCGGCACCTGCCTGCTCGGCAAGGAAGATCAACACCAAGCGCCGGACCACGCAATTGGCAGCGCATCGGGAGGAAAGAATTATGTCGATTGAATTTGTACTGATGTATGCGGTGGTCGGGCTGATTGCCGGGATCATGGCCGGTCTGCTCGGCGTAGGCGGCGGTATTATCATTGTGCCTATGCTGATATTCTGCTTTGTCCGCCAGGGCGTGCAGCCCGAGGTGATTATGCACCTGGCGCTGGGCACCTCACTGGCGAGCATCATCTTTACCTCCATTTCCAGCTCCCTTGCCCATCACCGCCGCGGCGCGGTGGCCTGGGAGATCGTCCGGCAGATCACCCCGGGCATCCTCATCGGCACCTTTCTCGGCACCTTTGTCGCCTCCCGCCTGTCCACCGGTTTCCTGCGCGTCTTCTTCTGCGTGTTCCTGTACGCCATTGCCACGCAGATGCTCCTCAACAAGAAGCCCAAACCCTCGCGTGAGTTGCCGGGCCGGGCGGGCATGTTCGGGGTGGGCAACGTCATCGGCGTGGTCTCGGCGTTGGTGGGCATCGGCGGCGGTTCACTGTCCGTGCCCTTCATGATCTGGAGCAACGTGGCCGCACACCGGGCCGTGGGCACCTCGGCAGCCATCGGCTTTCCCATTGCCGTGGCCGGCGCGCTCGGCTACGTGGTCAACAACCTGCATACAGCCGGCCTGCCACCTTGGAGCCTGGGCGGCGTCTACCTGCCGGCACTGATCTTCATTGTTGGCGGCAGCGTGCTCACCGCGCCGTTCGGCGCGCGCTTGGCGCACGCCCTACCGGTAGACAAACTCAAGCGGATCTTCGCGCTCTTCCTCTATATAGTGGCCACGCGCATGGTTTGGAGTATGCTCGCCTAGCGCCGGACATCCTGTTGCCCGAGACACAAAAGCCCTGCCAATCGGCAGGGCCTTTTTTTTAGGGGTGATAATTGCACCCTGTCTTACGTATTTGTGATTGTTTTTTTTTCTTTCTCCCCGATAATCAATGTCAGGGAACGAGCCCTTTGCCTTGGAGGCTGGGTCAGCCTGTTATGTCGTCAGGGGCACGGCACTTGCCAATAACTGAGCGTACGCGATTCGTGAGCATGCCTGCCAATAATGTGCTGAAAACAGCACTTATACGGAAGCTGTTCGGATCAACATTCACGCCAATGATTTTCCCGCCCAGGTTGGCGGAATCTGCCGAATCAGGCGTCCACTCATTCCGGTCACCTTGGATGGCCAGTTCTATGTTAGCAATCTGTCCTGCAATGGACAGAAAAGAGACATGATATATGATTAGACTTCCTGTGCGTCCCCAGTCCTTGGCTCGAACAAGGAGGCCAATCTGGGACCGCCGCCTTGCCCAACTCCACCGAACGGAGAGAGTTTCAATGCAACGTTTGCTTGTATGGCTTCAACACTATGTTTGGCTTGGAATGGGCTTGCAAATGCTTCTTCC